>JAJTFC010000161.1 GCA_021298315.1 Planctomycetaceae bacterium | reverse complement strand
AACATCACCGAACGTGTCGATTCCGTTGATACGTAGGTCTGTGGTGCGATACTGGCACGAATTCCGATGATCGCTGCATAGTCGGTCGCACCAAGTGGACTGTCTAATACCACAGCAGGACGAGGCGGCTTAGCAACAAGACTTCGAGGACGCTCGGTCAGCGGTACCGAAGGACATTGATAGGCCGATATTGGAATGCGACCAAGCAGCAGATTGCTATCGGCCCACCAATGCTTGTTGCGATCGTATCCGATTGCAACTTGACTCTGCTCGAGGTGAACCAGCACAGTCGCCTGCCATCCCAAATACGATCCCGTGGGGTTTTGGGGTGAAGCGATTGTCCAACCCGACGCAGGAAAAGCCTTCCTCGAGTCGACATGGTTATGCAGAGCGATTCCCACCTGTCGCAGGTTGCTTGCGCATTGCACACGCCGTGCAACCTCACGAGCACTCTGCAGGGCCGGTAACAACAGGGCGATCAAGATACCTAGGATCGCGATCGCTGTGAGCAGTTCGACAAGCGTGAACCCTCGTGAGCTTCGATCAATCGTCACCGTAATTGCCTCGACCGTTGGACTTGTTCTGATACTTATTCTCTTTGGCCTGCTTATCCAACAAAATCTTCAATTCGTAGAGTTCGTCGGCTACCGCATTCTCAGGCAAATTCGGATCGCGACTGACCGTGATCGACTGAGTCTTGATCAACTTGCCATCGACGAGCAACTGCACTCGGTACACACCGTTTGGAACCGGACGCGGACCGCGGAAGCCTTGGAAGCCTTGGGGAGCCCGAGCCCCCGGTGCGCCACCGGCACCTGGACCTCTTTGGCCTTGAGGCCTTTGAGCCGAGGGATTCTGTGAACCTTCAGATGGTGTCGACGGTTGCTGGCCCTCCGCATCCGACTCTTCCTGGGCAGGTGGATTGGGATTGGCCGCCGGATTTGGGTTAGCAGGTGCGGACTCATCCGACGGGGCATTGGAACCCTCTGACGGATTATCGCCCCGGGCTCGACGCTGTCGACCTGGTCGTTCACCCGAATCATCCGTCGGTCGACCTGCTCGTTCACCTCGTCCTGCACCTTCGCCACCGCCTAGACCGCCGCCCTGATCGCGATTGGTTTGAGTCAGGTCCCAACTGATCACATGCAGTCCTGGCTCAGCTTTGGCAGGGACTTCATTGATAAGCTCGCCGTCGATATTCTCGATCCTGGCAACAACCTTCTCAGCCTTATTAGGAAGTGCGTACCACAATTTCGCTCCTGAAGAAGGATTCTGTCCTGCGAAACTGCGGTTGGTGCCTCCACGACCCGGATCGCTACGCCAACGGGTGACATCGACTGGATCAAAAAACGCAATCTCCTTGCCAACATTTTCAGGCTTGAGTTGCCTGAGACCACTGACATCGCAAGCCCATAGACTTCGACCGTGGGTCGCGACAACGATCTCTCCGTTGTCTGGATGGATCGCCACCTCATGGATCGCTACTGTTGGAAGGTTCTGATTGAATTGTGTCCAGTTTTGGCCTCGGTCGACCGAGACCCAAAAGGCAAACTCGGTTCCTAGATACAAAAGATTAGGATTGACCAAGTCTTCGCGCATACAGCGGGTCGACCCCCAAGGCAGTCCGGCATGCAGTGGATTAAAGGTATCGCCAAAATCCTCCGAGACAAAAACATAAGGGTTATCGTCATCGGAACGGTGACCATCCAAGCAGACATAAACGCGACCCTTGTAGTGCCGAGACGCTTCGATCGTGGCCACATAACGCGGACCGGGTAACTTCAGATTCGCAGTGATATTTTTCCAAGTCGTCCCGCCATCGCGAGTGACCCAAAGAGCCCCATCGTCGGTACCGACATACAGTAGATTTGGATCCCTCGGTGACTCCGACAGGGCCGTGGCAGAACCACGCTGTGTGAGCGTTATCTCGGGCGATATGGGCCTGAGTTCATTACCGCGATCCAACGATCGGAAAACATAGTTACCTGCCGTGTAAAAAATCTTGGTGTTGTGACTCGATAGGATAAACGGTGTGTTCCAATTGAAACGATAGCTCAGTCCATCGACTCGTGCCGGTCGGATCGAACCCCTTTCGCCAGTTCTGAGATTCCGACGGACGATGACTCCGTTTTGACTCTCGGCATAGAAAAGATCCGGGTCGTTGGGATCGACTCGGCAAACGAAGCCGTCGCCTCCGTTGAGATTCACCCAATCTTCGTTGACAGCTCCTCCAGATCTGCTGATCGCAGGACCGGCCCATGAACCGTTGTCTTGCAGCCCGCCGGCGACCCAATAAGGTTGTTTGGGGCTGATCGCTACGTGGTAGAACTGACCGATCGCAGCGGTATTGATGTGATCCCATGTTACCCCTCGGTCATGGGTCACATAGATTCCACCGTCGCAACCGATGATCATGTGTCGACCATCCTTTGGATCGATCCACAAGTCGTGACCGTCGGCATGAACCCTTCGTCCGAAATCTTCCGTGAAGATCGATCCACCGTCTTTGGACTGATGCTGAGCGACACCTAGAACAAACAGGTTCTTCTCATCGCTCGGGTCGACTTTCACCACACTGAAATACATCGGACGAGTGTTTAGCGAATTGATCCTTTGCCAAGTTTCCCCGCCATCGGTTGACTTATAAACCCCACCGTACTTGTAGCCATCGGATCCCTGTTGGTCTTGAACGTTTGGGGACTGGCCAAAGTAAGAATACGTATAAGGACGCGCGGCAGATCCACCCGAGAGACGATCCGCAAGGGTCACTTCGACCTCGACGTTTTGGTCACCTCGCTTGACCTTCACCTTGACCTTGTCGTCCGCCTTGCGATTGCGGATCTCGCTGACGAGTGCTTCGTAATTAGCGACATCTTTACCATCCATTTGAATAACGACATCGCCCGATTTAAGCCCGCTCTTTTCGGCCGGTCCAGCTTCGGTAATGGCTGTCAGCGTTGCACCACCACCGCTGGCATCTTCGCCTTGGATACCCATGTAGACGTTGCTCTGAGCCGGGGTTTGAAGACCACCGCCACGTCCCACCCGAGCTTCGAGAACCACCGTCAGTTCGAGCTTCTCTTCGCCACGTTGGATCTCCAATTGAACTTTGTCTCCCTCAGCCTTCTTTTGTATTTTTTCGCTAAGTGCTTGAAATGGTCCGGGAGCTTGTCCGTCGACCTTGGTGATCAAATCGCCGATTTTGACACCAGCCTTGGAAGCCGAACCACCGACAGAAACTCTCTGGACGAGGATCTTGTCCTCCTTGTCCTCGCCCTGGAGACCAAGAGATACGGTGGTCTGCTGGGCTGGAGTTCCTGGCCTACCGGTGAGCAGAATGTCATAGGATTTATCTTCTTGACCCCGTTTGAGAACGACCGATATGCGCTGGCCGGCCTTCTTTTTGCGAAGAGCTTCAAGCAGTTGATCGAACTCGGTGACATTGGTTCCTTCGACGGAGATCAACTGATCCCCTACCTGAATACCAGCCTTGGATGCCGGGCTATCCCCCATGACTTGGGTGATCATCGCCTTGGAATCGATGTTTTGTCCTACGAGCCCAAGATAGCAAGTGAATCCCGTTGGTCCTTTGCCGATATCCTCGCAATCGATGATGGCATAAAGAGCGTTTGGCGAATGCTGTTGCCAATCCAATCCGATCCGACCGGTCATGCCTGGAGGTAACCCTTGAGAGATTTTCTTCCAGTTAGCACCACCATCGGTGGTGCGATAAATACCACCTCCTTTGCCCCATTTTCGAATAGGATCGTAACCATCGACTCCATCGGGCTTGGGGACTGAACCTGGCCAGCTATCAAATCCATCGCGCAGTCGATCCCACATCGCAACGACGATGGTGTTGGGATCGGTGGGACTCATCGCCATATCAATGACACCCGTTTGATCATCGACAAATAGGATTTGCTGCCAAGTCTTTCCACCATCGGTGGTCTTATAAACACCGCGTTCGGGATTGGTTCCGTAGAGTCGACCTGCGGCACCGACGTAAACGGTATCTGAATTTTTGGGGTCGACCAAGATACGTGCGATCTGATAGGAGCGATCAAGTCCAAGATGCTGAAACGTTTTGCCACCGTCGGTTGTTTTGTAAACACCGTTGCCATAGGAAACCGAGTTGCGAGGATTGATTTCTCCGGTTCCAACCCACAGGACATCTTGGTTGTTTGGATCGGTTGCGATGCTTCCGATGGAAACGACTTTTTCACGGTCGAATTGATGCTGGAAGGATCCGCCGTGATTGTTCGATTTGAGAAGTCCACCCGAAGCCGTCGCGATCCACCAGAGCGAGGAGTCCTTTTCGTGGACAGCGATATCCGTGATACGACCGGACATGTTTGCAGGGCCGATCGAACGCCACTTGATCTCATCGAGCCAGGAAGGTTCAAGCTTGACGCTAGGGGGTAAGCGTGGAGGCGACTGGCGTTCAGGGCGGGGGCGGGGTGTTGTCACTACATCGGGGAGAGCTTCCGATTTCTTCTCGTCAGCCTTTTTCATTTCCTCCGTTTTTCTGGCGGATTCGGCATCCTTACGAGCCTTAAGTTCTCCGGACATTGCCTCGAGGAGTTTTTCGATCGACTTGAGTCGCTTTTCCGTCTGGTCCGTTTTTGGCTCATCGGCTTTAGCCGCAACGGGTTCTTGGGCAGCCGGCACCGTCGCAGTCGGCTCGGTTGCAGTCGGCTCGGTTGAAACGGGAGCAGAGCTAGGGTCTTGAGCAAGGGCCAATGCATGTGGGACTTGGCAAATGCAGGCGAAGCAAATAGATGCGATCCACAAGAACTTACGATTCATAATGGCATTGATCCTCTTGGACAGAGCATTGGAACTAGGCCGCCGGGAGGAGGCAGGAGGGCTACTTGAGACATCCCATTTTCGAGATATTTCGAGACAAATAGCCTAGCTCGAAACCAGCCCGATGGAATCCAGAAGAGCTGATTTTCACACAGATCGAGCAGTTTTCGTAGGGTTTCGCCCAGGACTTTGACGGTAGAGAACAGCAATCGAACCGGCGCGAACCACCGCGTTGCTCTGGATCGAGTGGATGAATAGAGATAAGCCCTGGGCAAGCGGGGTGAAAGTCAGCGCCGTTTAGGTCATGTTTTGAGTTGAACCATGACTCAAGTCGATTGTAAAGCATCGAGTATGAAATTTATCTTCATCTTCCTGCAAAGCGCTCGAATAGATCGCGACGTCTTTGATCGTACCATCCTTGGCGATGAGTTTCGCGAGACAATGATAAATCACCTCCCCCTGCCGTAGCATTCCAATAAGATTTGAGATGCATTCTTGGTCTGCATGAAACTTGGCAATCGGCTGTCCTATATACTCTTGACGACTGTATCCTAAGAAGCTTAACTCAGCATTGTTAGCCCATAGAATCGTCCCGGTTTGGTCTACGGAGTGAAGTGGAATATTTGCATTCTCGGCGAACTCCACCAAAGCTTGTCGACTCTTAGCCAACTGGGATTCGAGCAACCTTTGATTGGAAAGACTCCTGGCAATCTTCGATGCGCCAATGACGGTTCCAGTAGGGTCGTGGATAGGAGAGATACAGATGGATATGTCAATCCTTTGGCCGGATTTATGAATGCGAACCGTTTCGAAATGCTCGACCTTTTCGCCTTTTCGAATCCTCGCAATGATCGCATCCTCTTCGTTCATGCGCTCATCCGGTATGATTGCGTGAATGGGTTTACCCATCATCTCACTTGAGGAGTAGCCAAAGAGCTTCTCAGCTCCGTGATTCCAGCTTTGAACAACTCCATCCAGATCCTTAGCAATGATTGCATCCGTCGCTGATTGAACAATCTCTGAGAGTCGAAAGTATTCCGACTCAATGAGTTCCTTTTCTTCCTCTAACAGAATACGTTCCGTGATATCTCGAGCAACTGCATATATCATTCCTTCCTCCTTTAGAGACCTTGCGTTCCATTCCAGCCATATATACTCGCCATTTTTTTTGCGATATCGGTTTTTGAATTGAATAGTGGGCTCTCCCCTCGATAGTCGCATGATTTCGTTTAACGTGTCAGTCCGGTCTTCAGGGTGGACAAATTCGATGAACGGCGAGGAGGTCAACTCCTTAGTTGTGTACCCGAGCGTCCTACTGAAGTCCCCATTCACTTTCCAGAAATAACCTTGGGTATTTGCAATGCAGAACAAGTCTAATGACAGATCAAAAAAACGAACTAATTCCTCTTCGGCTCTCCTCTGACCAGATTCGAAGTAAGCCTTCAACACGCGCACCAGTGAGCTTGCGTTTTCTGGTCTATTTTGCACATTCGGCTCTAAGCAATGCTTTGCCAAATTGACAATGGAGATCGGGGCACCACAACGATCCAATCGCTCCAGAGCCATGGACACATCCCCTGAAGCGCTTTTCTGATAAACATCGAGTATCTTTTCACCGGCAAACGGCGGGGAACCTGTAAGTAGGTGGCACAAGATACCACCGAGTGAAAAAACATCAGCTCGATAATCGACGACCTCCCCTCGTGCTTGTTCAGGAGCTAGGTAGTAAGGTGTTCCCATAACGGTCCCAAATAATGTACTGAAGCTTTCCGGAGATCGAGACATCCGTTCAATCACCATCGGATGGGATTCAGCCCCCTCGGTTTCATCCTCCAATTGTTCTGATGGAGACCCCTTGGACCCAACGACTTTAGCCAAACCCCAATCCAAAACCGTTGCCAAACCGAAGTCACCGACCATGATATTCGCTGGTTTCAAATCTCGGTGAACCACACCATTGGCGTGGGCAAATGAAACCGCTTGGCAAATCTGTAAAAAGGTTGTCAGCAATGATTGTTTTTTCGCTTCATCATCCACAGCCTCACAGATAGCTTGCTCCATGGTCTTTCCGGTGATTAGATCCATGATGATGTAGCCCGAACCTGAAGACTCGACGCTAAAATCGTGAATCCCTAAAATCCCAGGATGCCGCAATCGACTTGCAATCCTAGCTTCCCGGAGAAATCGATGAAGAGACTGCTTGCCATCCTTTCGATCTTGACGGATGAGTTTTATGGCAACATGGCGTTGCAAATGCAAATCCCATCCGAGATGAACCAAGCCCATACCCCCGGTACCAATTTGCTCTCCGATCCAGTACCTGCCATTAAACGGAGAAAATGTTTTGTTTCCAACAGCTAGCGAAGCGTTCTCCTGGCCCTCTGGGGTTTCAGAATTTCCAAACAAAGATTCGGATTCCTTAGGAGCTGCATCCGAGCCTTCAAGACAGATCTCCTCCGATTTCGAATTTGGAGATCCTTCTGAGCATTCCAGATGAATTTCCGTTGGCGAGTTGGCTTTACCAACGTCGGCAGGCGAGTCCATGCGAGCATGCTGATTTTGCACAGGAGAGACTTGATCAGCCCCACTT
>JAJTFC010000160.1 GCA_021298315.1 Planctomycetaceae bacterium | reverse complement strand
CCTCTGACGGCCGATCCAAAGATGCGAAAGGTGCGCTTGGTAACGCGTAGCGAGAATAAAACATGAAAATCAATCGAACCACCCTCAGTTTGATCGTGGCCTCTCTGTGTGGAGCAGGGCCGACAGTTGCATTTGGCCAGGATGCGTTGAGCGAGGCGGCTCGCTCGAGTGCCGGTCGAGTAGGTGACGCAGTAACCGCACCGAAGGCTCAAAGCGGAGCGAGTCAATCGATCTCTGATGCTGGCGAGGTCAAAGCACCTGCGATGCGAAGCCCATCGGATCGAGCTGTCGCTGGTGCTTATCCAGTCACCACCGCAGCACGTCCTAGTGGGATGGTTGCAGCGGCTGGAACGTCCGATTGCACCTCTCCTGGATGCACGACCCCCGGCTGTGATTCTGCCGGTTGCGACTCTCGGGGTTCACTCGGATCAGGTCGCATGGGCCGAGTTGGAGGCAAGCTCCTAGGGGCTGGCCACCTGAGTAACAGCGGTAACTGCGATAGCGGAGCCTGTGGTACTGGAGGCGGATGCGACTCAGGTGCTGCGTGTGCTTCGGGTGGTTTGCTCGGTGGCTTTGGTGCCGCATGCGGATCAGGGACAGGTTGCAGGAGTCCATTTGGAAGCGGTCTTGGTTGGGCCGAATCAGATACATTGCTTTGGTGGGGTCGCGGTTTGACCAATTCGCCGGTGATTGTCGGCGGCAACAGCGCTACAGTTTTACCGACCAATCCGCTCTTGGGTGGATACGACAATCCTTTGGGCACCGACATGCTTGTGGGTCTGAGGGGCAACGTTGGTTTTTGGTTGGATGACTGCCAAAACTACGGTGTTGGTGGTCGAGCCTGGGGTTTGATCTCCGATGGTAACGAGCAAGTGATCACCAACGGGGGCAACTCCACTGGGATTTCCTTCTTCAATACATCGCTCGGGCAACCTGACACTTACGTCGTCAATTTGGATCGTGGCTCGTTCGGCAAGAACGTTGGCGAGATCGGTGTTCTGAACGACCTGGACGTTTACTCGGGCGATCTTTACCTTCGAGCCTTGCTCTTGGGAAATCGATGCAATCGAGTGGATCTGCTGGGTGGTTACACCTTCTTGCGACTCGATTCGGGTTATCAGCTTCGATCCAGGATTGTCGATGGTTGGACCGATGCACCTCCGCCGGTGACGACCGTCACGACGATCGTCGATCGATTCTCGACAAAGAACGAGTTCCATGGTGGACATGTGGGCTTGCAGTCGAACATCACCCGCGGTCGCTTTGGCCTGGGCTTGATGGGTAAGGTTGCCATGGGCAATATGACCTCGACGAGCAACATCAGTGGCAGCTACGAGCAGATTCCGCCTCTGCCAAGCTTGCCTGATCGTCAGAACCGAGGATTGTTCGCTCAATCGAGCAACATTGGAACCGTCAGCCGAGATGCATTCACTTTCATTCCAGAGATGAATGCGAAGCTACGCTATCAAATTGGGCGGTTCCAAGTTGGTGTTGGATACACCGTCGTGGTGCTCCCAGAAGTCGCGATGGCAGCTAGCCAGATCGATACGAACGTCGATGCCTTGGGAATTCTCAATCCGCCGACCGTTGCACCAGTGAATCGATTCAATACCGAATCCTACTACCTGCACGGTATCGACTTGGGTGTGACCTACAACTTCTAGTTGATTGCGAGCTAAGCTCGATCGCTAAAACTTCACGAGATGTTTCGCAGCCTAAGCTTCGAAACATCTCTTCGTTTCCACAGACACCGGACTGGATATGGTACCTGTTATAGTTCATCGGATCGGGAATTGGTTGGATCAATTCACCGAGACTCTAGGGGCTTGGGAAAGCCTTCTTTGCGACCTTCGATCTGCTTACTTCCGTCAAGACCAAGGTCAAGTACGGGATTTACAGCAGCAGATCGAAGTTGCTAAAGAGATGATGCTCCTGAGCAAGTCGGATCGGGAATCGATTTTGAACCAAGCTCAAGAGCAAGGTTTTCATGCAGCGAACTTGCGTGAGCTTTCGAAGTTGCTCGATAGCCAATGGCCAGCTCTTTGGACGCATCGGCTTATGGGACTCGAACATCAAGTTGCTCGCCTCGGTCAGTTGGGAGTCAGTTTATGGATCCACTCGCCGCAGTCGCGCGAGTTGGTCTCGGAACTGATGCAACTCTTAGGAACCAGGAGTCCTCAGGCGATGCCTGAGAGCCGCGCGCATGGCAAGCAAGTAGCTCCATTCGCTGAGGATGAGCCAGTGATCATCCCGTTTGAACGCAAAGCAGCCTAGTTCAACGGTTGTCCCTTAAATCCGTCTTACGAAAACCCCGCAGGCCTGGCCTTGGGCTGAGTAAGCCACATGGGCAAACGCCTTACCGGCTGGATCGGAGCTCTTGGCGACTCGGATCGGGCAGCGTGGGTCGGTCGATTTGGTGTTGAGCACTGGGAAGAGTTGTTGGTGTTCCAGTGCCAGAAGGCTTGCAATGATCTCGACGGCACCTGAACCAGCACCGAGGTTCCCGAAGTAACTTTTCGCAGCCGTGACAGGCACATCCAGATTGCCCAGGGCATCTCGGATCCCGGAAGCTTCGCTGGCATCACCTTGGACATCGCTTTTGCCACAGCCATGGAAGTGCCATTGGCCTGGGCTCAAGTCCACGCCGGCCCTGGCGGCTTGGTCGAGCAATATTTTGCTGACGTTTTTGATGGCCGTACGGATATGGTCACGCTCTGCGTTTTTGCCGGTGACATCACCGACAGCCGAGCTTGCGCCACCGACGATTTCGCCCCAGATCTTGGCCCCCCGAGCCGAGGCGTGTTCGAAGGATTCCAAAACCAGTGCACCGGATCCTTCTCCGACGAGGTTCCCATCGCGATCGATGTCGTAAGGGCGAGCCATTTCGGCTGGGTTATCGCGATTTTTGGCCATTGGTTCGGTGGACATGAAGTTCAACGCACGCAAAGGTTCCATGCGAGAACCAGTCGCTCCGGCGATCATTACATCGGCCGCACCGCGACGGATCGCCGAGACGGCTTCGACGATCGAAGCGGCACTGGAGGCTTCGCGGATCGTCACCGAGTTGCTCGGCCCGCGCAAGTCGTTGTAGATAGCGACGTGACTCGCAGGCATGTTGGGCAAGTACTTCAGCAGCCATAGCGGGTTGACTTGCGGGCGACCGGTTTGAGGCCATTTGGGCATTTGGAATGCATGGGACTCGTCGCGGCAAGCGTTGATGCCGTCTGCGTATTCCTCGGGCCTAGTGATGATGTAATCGCTTCCAAAGACGATCCCGAATCGCTCGGGGGTACGCAACTGAGGGTCCGCCAGTCCGGAATCAAAGAGGGCCAATTGGCAAGCGGCGACCCCCATTTCGATTTCCCGGCACATCACCTTTTGGTTTTTTTTGATCGAGCGTTGGAGGTTTTTATCCAGGGGACCGAATTCCGCGATATCGCCGGTAAAACAGGAGGCTTGGCCACCGAATTTGCAGGGAATGATTTCTAGCGGAAGGCTTGTCAGCGGGCCGATGCCAGAAGTTTCATTGGCAAGGTTATTCCAAAAGGGGGCCAGTTCACGTCCCAGGGGAGAAATAACGCCAAGTCCGGTGATAACGACGCGGTGGTTGTTAGACATTGGGTGAGTTTGTCAAAAACGCAGGAAAAAAGGGACAAACAAGGGCTCCGAGGGCACGCTAGGGTCAGCCCAAAGCATACACCTGACGGGCCGATCGAGCAACCGAGTCGGAGGTTAGCCAACCGGCTTGGCCTTGACAATCCCAGAGCATGATCCACAATCCGTTTATCGAGAGAATCTCGGGCGGTTAGCTCAGTTGGTTAGAGCGCAACGTTGACATCGTTGAGGTCGTTGGTTCGAGTCCAATATCGCCCATCGGTATATCCATCACAATCATCACAATCATCACAAGCGTCATCAACAATACTCGAATCCTCTTGGTTTTCGTTGGGATTCGATCGATGCTGCGGGGTTGTGATGGATTCCTGGGGATCGATGATGAGCCCCGTTTTGGACCCCTTTTTGTCTCTTACGGGTCCCTCTTTGGACCCCTCAAAACCGACTGTCGGTTTACTCTTGGCAAGCTCTGAAAACTCACTGCGAGACTGAGCGCAATGCTTGGCAACGATCGCTGGTGAATTGCCAAACCAATCGCAAACATCCTTCACAGGAAACGAATCGAGTAGTTCTGTCTGACGGCTCGATCGCATGTTTTGGATCAGCTTGGGCCATTGCTCCATTCCTGCCAGCTTGATCATCCGCTCGATGGGAGTCCTCAGGTTGGTGGTGCCATCCTTCAGGTGCCAATACTGGAGTGCTAAGTGGCCAGCGGCCACGCCCCAGTAACCCGACGTGTAAACGAGGTAGCATCGGAGTGAACGTCTCTAGCATAAGTAGAAGAGCCTAAGACGGATCGCCTTCAAACAGCACCTGAGATCTAGGGTTCGTAAATCCTATTTCAACAGATTGGAGCACTGCCTGTATAACTCCTGACTTGTCGCATCGCGATCCTTCCACGACTCGATCGTGTTTCGACCAAGCGCGGCGCAGATGCGGCTAGTCTTGGATTCGCCCAGCTGTTTAAAACTCATTGCTTGCCCCAAGTAGGCCTTCGACAATAGCACCGAGTCTGACATACTCGACTCGGGAGTCTTGGCGACTAGAGGATCGTTCCCAAGCCATAGATATCAATGGCAGGTTCAGCGCGGATCACTTTGCCCGTGGTCTGCTCGGGCGCCATGTAAGCGGGAGTTCCAAGGACATCCCCCGATTGGGTGATCGCCCATTGCTCTTCGCGAAATTTCGCAAGCCAAAAATCGTTCAATTTCAATTTAGGTACCGCTTCTTGAGTTGTTACCAGCACATTCTGTGGCTTCAAATCGCAGTGGACATTTACCCGAAGGATTGGTCGCGTTGCTTCGTTGTTCCATTGATCAGGAGAGTGGTTATGCAGTTGAATCAAAAGAAGGCTCAAAAGGCGTCCAAACGAGTTCGATTGGGAGCTTATCTAGCGGCAGGTTTGGGTAGTTGTACATTGGCACCCACGGTAGAAGCTGGGATCGTCACGATCGATCTTTCAAGTGCTGGTAACGCGAATGCAGATATCACAGGCATCAACGGAGGTGTAAGCGCTGGCGGTAACCTATATGTTCATGGTTTCTTTTTGCCTAGTGTTCCAATTGGCTCATCGAATTATTTGGTCATTTATAATGGCGCATCTGACCGGATAGGGCTAGATGGCAATAGTGGGCTCTATTTTGGTACATCGGGTGTGAATACTAGTCCACGGGCATTTTCGGCTGGAGCGGTCATTAGCAACTCGACCAGTACGCAATGGACTGAATCATCCTCTTATTCAGGCTTCAAGGAAGGAACTAGCGAATCACCTGCATTTGGCCCTAAAACCTACATGGCGATGCGGTCGCAAGTCGGAACCGATTACTATTACGGTTGGATAGAAGTAACCTGGAATCCAACCACAAGCGAATTCCGGCTGATCTCGGCGGCCTATGAGGATACTCCTAACACCGCTATTCTCGCCGGTGACACCGGTGCGGCACCTGTGCCCGAACCCGCTAGCGGCGCCGTCGTTGCGATGCTCATGGGGGAGGCGGCACTGCGTCAGTGGCGCAAGAAGAAGCGAGACGGTGAAAATCCAAGCTGTGACAGCATCGCTTCGTAGTACGAGTTGGCGCTGAAAAACTCCCTAAGACAATCCCTCCGGGAACAATCGCCAGTGGTCGCAAATAGAATCACTGGCGTTTGGTCTTTTTAAGGTCATTTTTACGGGCTGACCAGCGGCCACGCCCCAGTAACCCGACGCGAGCCGATCGCAAGTCCAAGCGACCGTTTTTTCATCCAAGCGCAGATGGGGTATGGCGAGACCTCTTAGACGTGATCCAGTGAGCGAGCAGGGCAGGGGAGTACTCGGAATAGCAGGCTTGGGACTTTCTTGCGAGTGACCGAACGAACAAATACCTAGAGTCAGAGCCAGGCGATCTACTTGTCAGCCCACAAAAAAACGCCGACCTGTTCGGGTCGGCGTTTTTGAGTTTCTTTATTTGCTGCTTGAAGCAACTAGCCGATTAGTTGATTTGAATCAGTCCTGACGAAACCGCTGCTAGCCGACTCTTCCAACCGCGAATGGTGTCCTCGAAGTACCAATCGTTCGAGTAGAGCAACTGGCTTGTGGAGGACATCGCAGTAATGGCCACCTGTCCCGAGTTTGCTTCGCTCAAGTCAATTCGCAGCGAAATATTACCTTCGAGGGTGGTGGTCGTTCCGTCCGCATTCAACCGAGTCGCATTTGCCTTGACATAGATGGTTCCGTTGACCTTATTTCCATCAACGACCATGCTGTTGAGTGCATTGGATTTGATGTAGATCTGGGATCCATTGCTTGAAGGCAAGAAGAGCTCTACCTTTCCTTGGAGATTCTTCCCTGACTTGTTGTATTTCAAGTCGACCGA
Source organism: Planctomycetaceae bacterium (assembly GCA_021298315.1). Classification (GTDB taxonomy): domain Bacteria; phylum Planctomycetota; class Planctomycetia; order Pirellulales; family Pirellulaceae; genus JBKCUI01. Next base: position 8,156 of record JAJTFC010000160.1, on the reverse strand, counting down.
GAATGTTACGTCTCCACTGACAGTAACCCCATAGGTTCCTGCTGTTCCAGACGACTGGGCAATCCTGCCGCTTGCGGAAATCATTTCCGTGCCAGCCGGCTTGGTAACCGTGATGGCGGAACTGGAATCCGAGAGCTGTGCGTCGTTGGTGTAGTTGCCAGTGACGATCACCTTGACGTTATAGAGCTGGGATCCATAAGTTCCAGTGCTGAGAGTAACAAAGGTGTTCGCCGTGCCGGTATAAGGTGAACCCGCAACTGGAGATACTGGAACATTCGATGCCAAAACACGATTGGTTAAGGTGTCGATGAAGGTGACTTTCGCACCTACCAATCCAAGACCGGTTGGGTCTTGTACGCTCGCTGCCAAAGAAACTTGTGCGGAAGTCGCACTTGAACCAGATGCCACCGCGATGGTTTGTCCGATGTAACGGGCAACCGCATCTCGCTCTTCAATCGTCAGCGTCGAGGGGGTTGTCACCACCGAGTAGTTCGGGTTCGATCCGAGGCTAACGAGAATCGGGTAACTTCCAACGGGAGAGAACTGTGTTGCTACCGTTGTGAGCGAATAGTTCAAGGTATCATTGTTGGCCGTCCCAGAGACCACAGCGGTGAACGTTGGGTTTGCTTCACCAAAGAGGCGGGTGAATGCGTTTGCAACGATCGTCGCAGCTCGCTGGTTGATCGTCAGGTTTGCACCCACATAGGATAGCGAGTAGTTGCTGCCCAACGAAACGGATCCTTGGTTGATCGCATACGTTCCAACGTTTTCACCCGTTGCTCGGCCGGATGTCACCGCATAGGTCAGCGACGGATCAGCATCACCGTAAGTCTTGCTCTGGGCATCAGCGGTTATGGTAACGGATCGCTGATTGATAGTGAGCGATCCATCGGTCGTTGTGACGCTGTAATTGGGATTGCTACCTAGAGTGATGCTGATCGGGTACGAACCGACGTTGCTGAATTGACTCGCAGTGGTGGCCAAGGTGTACTGCAGGGTTGCGGCACCTGCGACTGTATTGCCTTCCGTAGCAGTAAAGGTCGGATTGGCATCCCCATAGGTCTTGCTCTGATCATCAGCGGTTACCGAAACGGATCGCTGACCGACGGTGAGCGATCCATCGGTCGTCGTGACGCTGTAATTGGGATTGCTACCTAGACTGACCGTGATCGCATAGGAACCGACATCGCTGAATTGATCTGCAGTGGTTGCCAAGGTGTAATCCAAGGCTGCGGCACCTGCGACTGTATTGCCTTCCGTAGCGGTCAACGTCGGATTGGCATCCGCATAGGTCTTGCTCTTGGCATCAGCAGTTACCGACACGGATCGCTGACCGACGGTGAGCGATCCAGCGGTCGTCGTGACGCTGTAGTTGGGATTGCTACCTAGAGTGATGCTGATCGCATACGAACCGACATCGCTAAATTGACCCGCAGTGGTTGCCAAGGTGTAATCCAAGGCTGCAGCACCTGCAACGGTATTGCCTTCCGTAGCGGTCAACGTCGGATTGGCATCCGCATAGGTCTTGCTCTTGGCATCAGCAGTTACCGAAACGGATCGCTGACCGACGGTGAGCGATCCAGCGGTCGTCGTGACGCTGTAGTTGGGATTGCTACCTAGAGTGATGCTGATCGCATAGGAACCGACATCACTGAATTGACCCGCATTGGTAGCCAAGCTGTAATTCAAGGCTGCAGCACCTGCGACTGTATTGCCTTCCGTAGCGGTCAAGGTCGGATTGGCATCCGCATAGATCTTGCTCTTGGCATCAGCGGTTACCGTAACGGACCGCTGATTAACCGTGAGCGATCCATCGGTCGTCGTGACGCTGTAGTTGGGATTGCTGCCTAGACTGACAGTGATCTCATAGGAACCGACATCGCTAAATTGACCCGCAGTGGTGGCCAAGCTGTAATCCAAGGCTGCAGCACCTGCGACTGTATTGCCTTCCGTAGCAGTCAAGGTTGGATTGCCATCCGCATAGGTCTTGCTCTTGGCGTCGGCACTGATCGTCACAGAGCGCTTTTGTACAGAAAGCGAGCCATCGGTATAGGTAATATCGTAGTTGCTAAGGCCTGAACCTATCGCAGCACTTGGCACGATCGAGTAAGAACCGACGTTGGCTGTCGCATCAGTGCCACTGCTGGTCAAGATAACGCTCGTGACCGTATCGCTGTTGGACAAGCCAGTGACTGCAAAGTCTCCTGGAGTCGTGTCGTCCAGCGTTAGAGTATCCCCATAGGTCTTGGTCAAGTTGTTGGCGGCGATGGTCAATCCGGCGCGTTGGACCAAGAGTGTCCCAAAGGATTGAACAAAGGTCGAGTTGTTCGTGTTTGTTAGGATAACGGTAAACGGATACGAACCGGCAGAAACGGTACTAGGTACGGTCAACGTCAATACGGAGTCGGTGAATGCGTTCGAACCCGTAGAGGTGAAGGATGTTGGGTTAAACGATCCAGTCACACCTGTTGGTAATCCGGAGACGGAGTAGGTACCGCTGAAATTACCGTTCGACTGGCGAGTGGCATCGATTGCGAAGGTTACATTTTCGGTTGTTCCACCGTAGGTAGCAGTACCGCTTTGGGTTCCAACGCCAAGGCTTCCTGAACCATCCGCAGCCAGAATAACCAAATTAAAGTCCCATTGATTATTAGGGGTGTTGATGGTTCCGGTCGACGCTGCAAAAGTAGCGCGGATAGGATAAGTACCCGGTGAAACACTCGTTGTGGAGGCAAGATTGATTCGATACACGATCGTTTGATCGTTATCCCTAGAACCTCCGGTATTTACTGTACCGACAGCATTTGCCGCGTCCGAATCCGAAAGAGCGGAGTAGGTAATAGTAACTCCAGTGGGAGCACCACTAAAGGCAATTGTGGGAGTTTGAAGCCCGTTGTTCTTTGGAACAGTCAGCGTTACGTTCGCAAGGTTCGCATTGGAGCCTGCAGCAACGTTGACCGACAAGGTGTCATCACCAGGAGAGACACTGAAACTCCCACCATCAGTGAATTCCCAAGTTGCAACTGCAGAGGATGATTGTCCTGTTGCAGTCAGCAAAAGAGTCGATTTGAAATACTGCTCTTCAACAAACCAAGTCGTCCCGAGAGCCGCGTTGACTGTTCCATCCGTGTCAGGAAAAACCCCATAGTCATTGCTTCCATCGTTGTCGCTATCGACGAAGTAACCATCGAATCCACCAACGCCGTCGGTGACAAACCAAGGTAGGTTGCCGTTGGGAAGATCGTTAAGCCCATCGGTTCGTGTAACTTGAAACAGCACTGTTTCGCCAGCCGTGAAATCGGCTCCAGATTCACTATCATTCCAAGCCGAAATGATTGCCGTTTCCCCAGGCAGATAGTCAGGTAGATCCGTAAGAACGTTGGCTGCCATCAATGCTCGTGATTCCAGCGATTCCATACCTTTGTAGATATTGCGCACCGGCTTGGTCGGTACCCGAGGCACAACCTTCAATGGCATCCTAAAGCGATTAATAAACGCCGAAACCCAACTCAAAAAGCATTTTCTCATTTAAGACCCAACCTCGAAAAAGAAGAAAACAAATATCACAGTATCTACGGAAAGATAACGAACTCTTAATGACAGCTCGGCTTGCTTGCGGACGAGGATTCATCTGCAGAGCGAAAACCCAACGGATTTAATTAACTTGAGGTAAGCTGTCGGAATGTAGGTGGCTGCGATAGCATGGTCAACCGGTTCAATCGAAAGGAAATGCCCAAATGGGAATGCCGCGCACGAATCGGGAAGAGTGTTTCTACCTGTGGCTCTTGTTTGCGTGCCCGCCGTTTGATTACCATACTGAGGGACTCAAGCTTGAACAACGAAGAGATCTTCGATTTGATGAAGATCTCTTAATGGTTGGTTTCGAATAGCTACTACTCCTGAAAGATCGGATGATAGATCGAGACTTATCGAGTGACCAAAACGGCCCAGAAGAAGCTCTTGCGCAGCTAAAGCAAGCGCAAGAGCGTCGTAAGCGATTGCCAAAACTTCGGAGTTTAAACTTCTGGTCGTTTCAGTTGCTATTTTGGCCAGCAATCGCTTTAACAGTGATCGGTTTGAGTTGGAGCATGCAACCGAATATGCCGACTCCTTGGCTCCAGATTGCGGTTCGGGTTGCAAGCGGTTTTATCGTATCGAGTTCGTTGTACATATTGTTCCAGATTCCTAAAGTTGCGGCTCTGCCGCGTAGGGTGCGTTGGCCGATGATGGTTGTTGTGGCGATCATTTCATTGACATGCTCAATGCTACTAGTCCAACGGGCATTGTTGGTGGAATCCTTTTCGACGGAAGAACACCCGATTTCCCAATTGTTACCACGTCTGGTGACAACGGTCTTGTGGTGCTCGTTTGTATTTGCTTTAGAGTTGATTGGTGATTTGTACAACAAGGAGATTCAGTTGGCTGAATCCAAGTCGATCGCGTTGGATTTGCGCCTGCGGATCGCTGAAGCCCAAGCGTCCGCGCGATCCGCTGAGATGCGGCAGTTGCAAGAGCAATTGAACCCTCATTTCCTCTTCAACGCACTCAATGCCGTTGTCGCCAGCAAAAACGATCCGAGTACGGTCGAGAAGGTGACGCGTGACCTTGCCGACTTCTTGCGATTTACGCTCGGCGAGGCCCGTACCTTTGAACCCCTTTCAAGGGAATTGAATGCACTTGAGAAGTATCTCGCAATCCAGCAAACAAGGTTCGGGGAGAATCTTATCTGTCGAATCATCTGCGACCGTGGGGCCCATTCGGTACTCGTTCCGCCAATGCTGGTTCATCCATTGCTTGAAAACGCACTCCATTATGGGGCGCAGACTAGCAAGCTTCCCTTGCGAGTTGATGTTACCGCAAAAGTAGAGGATGGGCGACTTAGAGTGGTCGTGGCCAATACCGGCGATTGGGTTCCTCCTAACCCTACCCGTTCCCCTTCCACGGGGATTCGATCCCTGCGGAAAAGACTATCGCTTCTTTACACAGAGAATGCCACCATCGACCTAGTGACGGAGCCTGATCTTGACGGTGGGTGGGTTCGCGCTGTGATCCAATTGCCGTTGCAGCAGGATAAACTTCAAGAGTCGATGATCAAGACCATTTGATTGCGATCGCAAATACGTTATCGCACCAAGATACTGCAAAAAGAGATTCCCGATGCTTACCGCCTTGATTGTCGATGACGAACCCCTCGCTAGAGAGCGAATGAGATCGCTCCTAGCCAATTTTCCGGAGGTGGTGGTCCAAGGTATGGTCGGTAGTTCGAGCGAGGCGAGGTTGTTTCTAGAAACTCAGACCCCTGATGTGATTTTTCTGGATATCGAAATGCCAAAAGAGAGTGGATTGAACCTACTGAAGAGTGTTGCCGATAGGACGAAGGTTGTGTTTGTCACGGCTTGGGAGAAGTATGCAGTGCAAGCTTTCGAACTTGAGGCGTTAGACTACTTGGTCAAGCCGGTCGATCCAGAACGGCTCACCGAGACCATCGTTCGCTTACGCAAACAACTCGCGATACATGCCAATCAAACCAATCTAGTCGATGATGAATCGGCAGAAAACGAGGCTCTGAAGGCAGAGGCAACTGCAGCAACTCAACGCCTGCCAACACTGAGCCTGGAGGATACGATCTGTGTACCATTAGCCGGTAAGACAACCTCAGGAATCTTGAGGGTCGGCGATATCTGCTGGTTAGAGTCGCTTCGCAACTACACGAGAGTTGCTATCAAGGGCACAGCAGGCGTCATCTTATTTCGACGGCGATTGAGCGATTGGGAGCAAGTTTTGCCCAACGATCAATTCCAACGGGTAGGGCGATCTTACATCATCCAGCTTTCATTGATCGAGCAGATTGAATGGAGTTCTCGGTATGAGACCAAGGTGTTTTTTAGCCCGGGCGCAGAACCGCTCGAGCTTGGACGGTTACCGGCTGCGAGGCTGAAGGAACTCCTCAGTTTTTGAATTGTAAAAAGTCGTCCCCCGGGCGCAAGGTCTATAAAGGATTCTTCAGGTGTTTTAGTGGCTAGTGCTCGAAGGGAGTTTAAGGCCCCCTCCGATTATTGCGAGATGGTTTGCGGGACATGGTTTGTTGGAGTCAGATGGATTGGTCGTGCTTATTTGTAATTCAAGATCGTCCTGAGTGAATCTCTTGTCGCGACCAGCTCGCGCTGGGCCTGCATGACGTCGGCTAAATTGCGGTAGGCTGCGGGGGACTCGTCAAGAAGTTTGTTGGCAGACTCTTTGAGAAAAACCACCGAACCCATCATCGCCTTGAATCGTCTGGCATCAAAGCTACCCGGAACGTATCCTCAAGACGGCTAAGTCTCTGGGCTTGAGCGATCACAGCCCACGAGAGCCGATCGCAAGTCCACGCGACCGTTTTTTCATCCAAGTGAGGATGGGGTATGGCGAGACCTCTTAGACTTGATCCAGTGAGCGAGCAGGGCAGGGGAGTACATGGAAAAGCAGGTTCGGGACTTTCTTGCGAGTGATCGAACAAGCGATTTCGGAGCGTAGGTGCCCAGATCTATTGTTGGCTGCATCGAGTATTTGAGACTCGTCGTAGACCAATTCAGGTGTCATTGGGACGAGGGTAACTAGAAATACGTTTCCCTTTGCTGGCTGGACGCTTAGGACATCGAAATCGGCCAGTGGTCCATCGCCGAGACTACCTCGGATGGTTCTAGCGATCTGACCAGCCAGACGTACGGCGGCGTGATTGGGTTTGTCTTTGTGTCGAAAGGAGCTGTTTTTTCGGTGTTCGAGGCGCGGGTCGATCCCATCACCTTCGCGCAGTTGAGCGGCAAGCGACTATGGGTTTTTAATCCGTCGAAAAGTGGGATTTTCGGAGCCTTTGGGCATTTTTCGATCCAATAGGAGATACTAACTGCGACTCGAATCAACAGGATCGAGTTCGTTAGAGTATCAGATACGACGAGAGTCTTTTGGTTCGGAGTTGGCTACGAACAAACCACCGGCCAATTATCTGGGGACAGACCCCGCGCAATCTGCGACGCATTTGCTAGCAAATCCAAGAGATAGCCGCACCGGGTGCCTGGCACCGATCTTGCCACCCGGCCAAAACTCGATGCTAGCAAACCACCAGCCAATTACCTGGGGACAGTCCCCGCGCAATCTGCGATGCAGTTGCTAGCAAATCCAAGAGATAGCCGCACCGGGTGCCTGGCACCGATCTTGCCGCCCTGGCAAAACTCGATGCTAGCAAACCACCAGCCAATTACCTGGGGACATAGCCGCACCGGGTGCCTGGCACCGATCTTGCCGCCCTGGCAAAACTCGATGCTAGCAAACCACCAGCCAATTACCTGGGGACAAACCCCGTGCAATCTGCGATGCAGTTGCTAGCAAATCCAAGAGATAGCCGCACCGGGTGCCTGGCACCGACTTACTACTGATCTTACCCCAACTTCAATAAGCGATTACGAACTACGGGAGCAACCGACTCGATCGTAATACCCTTGCTGCGACAATAATCGCTACCAAACCATCGACTTAGATCCTTAGAACCTTTGCTAGCGTTGCAGGAGCAGCAGCACCTTGCAATATTCTCTAACGTGACAATCCTCGCGTCATTGATGATATGCTCCCAAGTCCCTAGCCGTGCCCGGCTTTGCCCCTTGGTCACAGAGTCCACCAGCTCTACTCCACAATAGACACACACTATGTCTCTTTGACGGACGATACTCTCGATCTGCTTTGGGATTCCCCATCGATTCATAGCTCGGCTCGCCTTTTCTTGACTTGCTAACAACTTGCAAGTCATAATAAGCTATTGTTGTAAGAGAATCATGCAAACGAGGAGAAACGATTGCGTCGCACGCACTCGCTGACCCCTCAAGAGCGAATGGAACGTTTCGATGCGATCCAAGCCGCAGCTATGAAAGAGTTGGAATCCAACCCTGAGGCCCTCGCTGAATTCCACCGCCGTAACCGCTTCCGCTGAAGGCAATCCCAAGTCCAACTCCTGCTGGCAAAACTCAAAGGAAAACCAATCGACACAGATCAGTCGTGAACCTAATTGGAAGCAAAAATCGGCTATTTCGTTTCTTTAAATGACGAGAAAAACGATTCGTCGACATCATAGGACTTGCGAGGTATCAAACCCAACTCAAGGTTCTCAAACATATCTAGCAATTTTT
>JAJTFC010000159.1 GCA_021298315.1 Planctomycetaceae bacterium | reverse complement strand
AGGTAATCATTGCCTGGACCGCGATCACTATGCCCTGCCTATCCTTTCGCAAACCTCCATGGGACCAAGGACCGCGCAACGTACCGGGGAGCGATGGACCACCTTGACAAGGCTAAGGTACGTTCCGCGGTCGGTTTAACGGTCGGCGCGGCTGGTTTATGGATGCGGTCAATGCGATTGGGGTTGTTCGGATGTCGACCCCGACCGCTGCACGTACCCTACGTGACCATCACCGTCTTCGCCCCTGCCGCCTTCGCAAAATCATCCTCGGTAACCAGCAGGTAACTCTGCTGGGCGATGCGTGGTGAGTTGCCAAGCCAGGAGCAAACCACGTGCAGTGGGAATTCGCGTTGGAGCTCGGTTTGTCTGCTGGCACGCCCCTCTTGAAGCTTTACGAATGGAACAATCTTGGCCAACCCGAGACGCCGGCGCGGCAAAGCAGTCGCGTCATTTCGGAGCGTAAGTTGGCGTTCTTCCAACCCATCGCCGTGTTGGCTGCGGCGCGATACTTCGGTGCAGCGACCACGTACTTGCTTTTGTCTCCAAAGATCTCGAAGGCTTCGTCGAGGATCGGACGCAGCTCGGGAAAGATAGGGCAGCTACGAATCCCGCGACCTTCGTGGTGCTCGACCTTTGGCTCCGGGATACTCATCCGGTTCATTTCCCAGTCGATGTCGTCCCTCGGCGAGAATTCGTTGCAGCAAATATCTATTGAGCAACGCTTGATCCCTATCTTAAAGTCAGGGATACTTGAGTCGATGAGACGGGTTGTAATCGTATGTGTTGCAGAAAAAAACAGAGACAATTACCGAAACCAAAGAAAAGTTAAAAGGACACTGTGCTGACGCTTGAATCCGAACTTCGCGAACTTGTGCAACGTTTCAATGAAGCGAAAATAGAGTACGCATTGTGCGGAGGAATGGCTGTCGCTCTCCATGGCTATCCTCGATTCACAAAAGACATTGATTTTTTGATCCCTTCCGAGTCGCTCAACCGAGCTAAAGAAGTTGCTGCAAAAGCCGGATTTCTTGACGAGTCAGGCCGAATTCCGTTCCCGGACTCTGATGTTTATCGTATTCTCAAGATTGAGGGTACTGAATACCGAATCCTTGACTTGCTGGTACCGAAGCGATTGGACACGATTGCTTGGACCCAACGGCAATGGTTTGACTGGAACGGGCTTCCTATTTGCTCAGTATCGAGAGACGGTTTGATTGAAATGAAACTTGCCGCTGGGCGAGATATCGATCGAATCGATATCAAACAACTTGGGTTTGCTGATGATGAATAGCGGACTGAATCAGAGGCGGTCTTCAAATTGCAATGCAGTGGACATGTCGAGTTCTGCGATTTCAAGTCGCCTTCGAGAGGTTAGCGAACTGCATCAACTCGGATTATCACTGGCTAATTCAAAGCCAATGGTGAATTTACCTCAGTCCGTTGATAAGACGGACTCTAATGGCTGCCCCAAATGCGATAGGATCGCAAGAACCCCCGAGGCCAAGCAATGCTTGTGGTGTGGCCACAATCGGCACTAAAAATGACAGGTAACCTCAGTCTGTAGGACGTAAGCGTCGCTTGATGCAAATATGTCGGTCCACTGGGCATGAAAACCCCAGCAGCCATCTAGAGCTGCTATCAAACCCTGAGGATATCAGCAAACCAGAGCTTCAGTAAATCTATCCGAGGCCCCTGTACGCTTACCCTATACGCTTGCTCCGATGCGCCATCGAGAGATTGGAAATCTATGGAGCTCTTTTGCGAAGTTTTCTTTGTAGCGAACGCCGGTGGATACCGAGCCTACGGGCAGCTTCGGATATATTGTTGCTGCAATCGGCCAATACGCGATGGATGTGTTCCCACTCGGCTTGAGCCAGTGTCGGCACTGGGATTTCCTCGTCGGTCTCAGGAACTTCGACTTCGGTTCCTCCGCGTTTGAAAGCGTTGAGGATGTCGTCGACATCGGCTGGTTTGGGCAAGAAGTTTACGGCACCTAATTTGATGGCATCGATCGCTGTGGCGATGCTTCCAAATCCCGAGAGGATCAAGATCCGGACATCGGGTGAGATCTCTTTGAGGTCTTGGATGAGCGTCAAGCCTGGTCGACCAGGCATTCGAAGATCAACGACGGCAAGTTCGGTTGGCGAGAGTTTGAACTTTTCGACCGCTTCGTCGCAGTGTTTTGCGACGACGACGCGAAAGCCCCGTTCCTCGAAGGCTTCGGCCAGTCGATCTCGGAGGATGACGCTATCGTCGACGAGCATGATGCTCGTTACACCAGCAAGGTTGTCTGGTTCTTCAGACATAGAGTGTTTCTTTGACAATCGTTTTGGAAGGACTTTGGGGACTCAACCCGACCGGACCCATTGTAATCCATTCCTCGAGGCTCGTCGTTAAACTTCGTTAGGTTCCTTGGGAGTGTTTCCGTTGGGTTGGTGATATTGCTCGTAGAGGCCTCGCAATCCGACGAGTTCAAGCCGGATATTTCGCAATCGGGATTGCGATATCCATTGGCAATAGTGATCGAGGGTTCCGGCTAGTTCGAGCAGGATGTTTTGATCTTGGAGTTCCAAAACTTGGATTCCCTCCGGGAGGCTACCAAGTTGGGTATTGGGGTCGATCTGGGCGCGAAGCAGGTGAGTGGTTCGGACTTCATCGAGCCGAGCAGTCCGGACGAGTTTCCCTTGTCGAAGTACTCCGACTTGGTCGCAAAGCGATTCGATTTCGCTGAGGATATGCGAACACAGAATGATCGTAGAACCTTGATCATGGAGCTCTTGGATCAATTCAATCACGGTAAAGCGGACAGAGGGGTCTAGGTTTTCGGTCGGTTCATCGAGAATCATCAGGGGGCTTGGGCAACCCAGTACGCAGCATATCGAGAGTTTTCTGCGCATGCCGGTGGACATGAAGGCAACTCGCCGGTTTAGATCCAGAGCGAGTCGATCGGCGTACTGAAGTGCGGCGGTTTTGTTTCCGCGTGGGTGCATCGACGTAAAGAAATCGATGCAGTCGCGACCCCTCATGAGACGAAACAGTTTCGGTTCAGCCGGTAGATAGCCAACTCGCTGTCGAACCTCCAGGCTTTGAGTACAGCAATCGAACCCTTGGATGCTAGCCTTACCCGAAGTCGGTTTGAGATAGCCGAGCAAGCAGCGGATGAGGGTGGTTTTTCCTGATCCGTTAGGTCCAAGCAGTCCGAAAATGGAGTTTTCATTGACCGTCAACTTGCATTCGTCCAGAGCGCGAAACGTGCCGTACTGCTTGGTGAGTTTGTCGACCGAGAGGATTGGATCTGATGACTTCGGGTCAAGCATTGGTCAATATGTCGCTACTGGTGGTCCATGCGTCGTTGTGCGAGGGCAAATGATGGATGGGGCATCTACTGATTCTCCCGATAGATTCGCCGGATACGATGAGCCTGGCTGTCACCGATAAGGATCGATCCGTCGCGATCGACGAAGATCCCGTGCAGTCGATTCAATTTGCACATGAGTGGATCCCCAGTGGGACCGTCACCCTCGCTTCCTGTGCCTGCGATGAGTTCGATTGTTCCTGATTTTGCGTCGATCATTCGAACGCTATGGCTCTCGGTATCGGCCAACCAAACATTTCCAAGAGCATCAATCGCGATTCCCTTGGGCCCTTTGAGCTTTGCTAACTTCGCAGGGCCACCGTTGCCTTCGAAACCATTTTGGCCAGTCCCGGCTACATGCACGTATTTTTTGGCTCGGGTGTCGATTCGGAAAACTTGATTTCCTTCTCTGGTGGCCAACCATAAATCGCCGTTTCGATCGAACTCGATCGACCTGGGCCCATTGAGTGGTGTACCGACAAGGGGGGATCCGTCTGGGGTGGGGCCCGGCGATCCGGTGCCCGCGTAAGTTGAAATTGCCTGCGTTTGGTGGTCGATACGACGGATTGCATGGTTTCCGATATCGCAAATATAAAGATCCCCATCGGGGCCAAATTGAATGCTATGGGGTTGCTTCAATTCGGCCTGTTTTGCGGGCCCACCGTCTCCGGAATAACCTGGCTTTCCGGTTCCAGCGATGGTGGTGATCTGTTTGGTTCTCTGATCGACTTTGCGAACGGCATGGTTCTGCATATCGACGATGTACAGGTCCCCTTTGGGGTCAAAACGGATTTCGTGAGGGAGGTTCAAGGTAGCTTGTGATGCTTGTCCACCGTCTCCGCTGTATCCTTTTTGGCCTGTGCCGACGACCGTTTCGAGGAAACCGTCGTTTTTGATGCGACGTACTCGCTGACCTGAATATTCGCAGAACCAGATTGCACCATCTGGCCCCCGAACGACGCCAAATGGATTATCGAGCTGCGCGTCCTTGGCTGGCCCACCTTCTCCTTGCGAGCCAGCTTGCCCGGTTCCTGCGATATTCTCGATCTTCCAAGTGTTGCTCCCCTTGGAATTGCCCTCATTGGCTGGGGTGATTGTGGCTTGCCCCGGGCAAATGCCTTGGAAGACACCTACTGCCAAGAAGATCGAGAGATTTGTAGAGATTGTTTTCCGAGCGGGCATTTGTTTGTCTATTTCTTCGAAGCCTGCGGCTTTTGCTCTTTGGCCTTTTGGAGCTTACTGTTGTCCTTGAAGCCTTTCTCGAACTTACCGATTTTGGGTCGGATATTGGCTTCGCAGTAAGGTTTATCAGGATGTTTTTCGAAATAGTCCTGATGGTAGTTTTCCGCCGGATAGAAGATCCTCAAAGGGGAAACCTCGGTGACGATCTTGCCTCGAAATGTTTTTTTCTTTTTGAACTCTTCGAGGACTGTCTCGACGGCTTCTTTCTCGTGTTTGGTCTTATAAAAAATAACTGAGCGGTACCTAGTTCCAAAATCGGGGCCTTGGTTGTTGAGGCTTGTCGGGTCGTGCGATTTGAAAAAGATCCGCAGGAGTTCCTCATAGGTTACGATCCCAGGATCGTATTCGATTTGAATCACCTCGGCATGCCCTGTTTGATCCGTGAGAACTTGTTCGTACGACGGATTAGGCACATTGCCTCCGGAATAACCTGAGACGACAGAGTGAACACCCCAAACTCTTTCAAAGACAGCTTCCATGCACCAGAAGCATCCTCCACCGAAAACGGCGGTAGCCTTCTGGGCTTGGTCTGAGTTTTTCGAGCCGACCGCAGCGTCTTGTGCCGCGCCTCGTTCTGGGAGCAGCAGGCTTAAGAGCAGTGCAACCATAAGGATGCAACTTTGTAATTTTGTAGTGCTTTCCATCATGGATCCTTAATTGCTAAAGGCGTTAGATGCAAAACGATCAGGAAGAGTCTCGGGCAAGAGTCTAATGGATGCTAAAGAAGAATCGGGTTAAGTGGTAAAAGATTGGGGCGGAGAAACAAAGCGAATCGATTCGATCCAAGACACCGGCATGGCCCATGACCAGTGTACCATAGTCGCGAACACCCCGGTCCCTCTTGATGGCACTCATGGTCATGCCGCCGAGGAAGCCGAGAAAGGATATCACGATCGCCATGCAAGCGGCTTGCCATGGCGTAAACGGTGTCACCCAATAGAGCAGGGCCCCAAAGATCCCGCTCGAGAGGGTTCCTCCGAGAACTCCTTCCCAACTACGACTGCTGCTGATCTCTGGAGCCACCACATGGTTGTGTTTCAGGTGGCCCCAGATCCATTGAAGGATGTCCGAAAGTTGGGTGATCAGAACAAAAAAGAATAGCAGTCCAGAGCGCGAACCTTCCCAATCACTTCCATCGGACTGAACAAGCTTTAAGTCAAGGAGGGCCGGGGCGTGCGAGAGGCAATAGACACAGATGAGCAGTCCGGATTGAATTTGCGCAGATCTTTCCAGGAACCGCTTGTGGTCACCGGCGATCGCAATGCGTGCTGGGATAAAGAGGGATGCGTAAACTGGAATCATCACGCTGTAAAACTCGTAAAAATCGATCTTGTGCCCCCAGAAAGTTAATCCGGATTGAGATAGACCGATGAGCAAGTACTGCAAGGGTGTGAAAACGACCAAGCTCCAAAAAAGAGCGCGATGATCCCCACGCCTAGTTGGGGTCATGGTGATAAACTCTCTGAATGCCCAGAAGGAGACCAATCCAAAGAGGATGATCGTGCCAACTCGGTGGAGGAACATACCCGAGATTAGGATGGCAAACATCAGCCACCAAGCCCACAGTCGCTGCACGAATCGCTGCACGAGGGCTGGATTGATCGAGGGGGTTTGCTGATTGCTGAGATTCCTAGCAACGATCGATGCAATTGCAAGTACCCCCAACACCACGCTTGCGAGAACGATAGTGGGAAGATCTAGTCCGGTAAGGCTCTGAGCAGGATCAACCATTGCAGAATCGAGGAGAGTCTGGGAAACTGACGTTCCTGAAAAAAACTCAGGATCACTTCTATCTTACCAGGAATTCTTAGGCTAGGCAGGTCTTTTACAACGAACGATGCGTATCAAGATTGGAACCCGACACAGCCCGCTGGCCCTTTGGCAAGCCAATTTCGTTGCGGAAGGGCTCACCAAACTAGGCCACGAAGTCGAGTTGGTCAAAATTACCACTACCGGGGATACAACCACTACGCCCTTGGGCCTATCGGGCGGTGTCGGCTTGTTCACCAAAGAGATCCAGAACGCACTGCTCGACGGGCGATGTGATGTTGCGGTCCACAGCTTGAAAGATTTACCGACACAGCCCATCGAGGGTTTACGACTGGCTGCAGTTCCGGCCCGTGAAGACCCACGGGATTGCTTGGTCTCTGAGAAATACCGCTCGATTGACGATTTGCCTATGGGTTGCATCGTTGGGACGGGCTCTCCGAGGCGTCGAGCCCAGTTGATGCACTTGAGGTCCGATTTAGACATCCGCGATATTCGCGGGAATGTAGATACTCGATTGAGCAAACTGAGCCGTGGCGACTATGGAGCGATCGTGCTAGCAAGTGCGGGGCTTAGCCGGTTGGGATTGGCTCAAAGCCATGCGACAAAGTTGGCACTTGAGACAATGTTGCCTGCCGTTGGCCAAGGGGCCCTTGGCCTCGAAACGCGAGCACAGGACATCCAAACGCGGCAGGCACTGCGTGGGCTAAACGATCCGATTGCCGAGTCGTGTGTCCGTGCTGAGCGGGAGGTTTTGCGGTTGCTCAAGGCTGGATGTTTGGCACCCGTTGGAGCCCATGGGGTGATCGTCCAGGGAGTACTAGTCTTGAGAGTAAAAGTTTTCTCAACCGATGGTTCGGTCATGGTCTCGACATCGGTGCGGCATGAAATCGATTTGCAGAACGATTCGAGCGCTGATAACACGCCAGAGGCGTTGGCAAGATACGCCACCGAGAAGCTAATCGAGCAAGGTGCCGACCGCTTGATCGCTTTAAAAAATCCGACCGCTGATGAACACTCATGAACGCTGATAAACAGCCC
>JAJTFC010000036.1 GCA_021298315.1 Planctomycetaceae bacterium | reverse complement strand
AGCGATAAAGCAGGCAGTGATAAAGCAGGCAGTGATAAAGCAGGCAGTGATAAAGCAGGCAGTGATAAAGCAGGCAGTGATAAAGCAGGCAGTGATAAAGCAGGCAGTGATAAAGCAGGCAGTGACAAAGCAGGCAGCGACAAAGCAGGCAGTGACAAGGCAGGCAGTGATAAAGCAGGTAGTGATAAAGCAGGCAGCGATAAAGCAGGCAGCGATAAAGCAGGCAGTGATAAAGCAGGCAGCGATAAGGCAGGCAGTGACAAGGCAGGCAGCGACAAGGCAGGCAGCGACAAAGCAGGCAGTGATAAGGCAGGTAGTGATAAGGCAGGTAGCGACAAAGCAAGCAGTGATAAAGCAGGGTCAGAAGACTCAGGGATGAATAAGCTGACTGGTGAAAAACAGGAGGATGGTAATCAGCGGGAGCAGAAAAATAGCTCTGCGGAATCGAATCCCAAATCGAACCAAAATCCGCAGAAGGGGCCCGATAGTAGGAATCCAGCCGACCAAGAGAGCAAGCAGCAAGGGGATGGAAAGGGGGCCGGAGACCAAAAAGGTGGTAAGCAGGGACAACCCAAAGCAAGCGAGCCCAACAGTGCAGGATCTGGAGTGAACAACACGGGAATGACACCTCAAGCGAGTGGTTCTGCGGGATCGGGCCCTAGTCAGTCGGCGGATTTTGGAGCCGAGAAAGCCAACGAGGAGTATTCTCGCAAAGCGGGTGAAATGTTACTTGATTACATTGACCGCCAGCGGGATCAACCCGATCCGGACTTGCTCAAACGGCTCAATTGGAACACGGAGGATTTCCGGAAATTTGCTGATCGATGGAGAGAGGCCAAAGAGCAAGCCAAACTCGATCCAGATAAGCGGGCCGAGCTAGAAGAGGCCTTAAGAAATCTAGGACTTTCTGGTGCGGGTCAAAAAATCAATAAGCTCAAGGATCGTAATGATGGCTTAAGAGGCATGCAGGAAGAGGGTGGTAGGTTGCGTCCGCCTGAGGCTCTTCGAGAGCAGTTCGAGGCGTTTCGCAAAGCGGCTGGAAAACTCGGTAAATAGCTCTGGCAACCGAGGTTGGAAATTGCTATCCCCTACTCTAGAGGGTTCTTCCTCTGGATAGCGCACAGCTTGGTCGTTGAAAAACAGGGATGTTTGCGATGAAATGCGATACCTCTTGGAATGGTTTTTGTGTTCGAGTGTTTTTCTCGATACTTGGAGTCCTCATAGGCGGGATCGCATCGGCTCAATCCCCTTTGTTGAATCCATTCAAGCGGTCTACAAAGGAAGTCCAAGATATTGTGATGCTCAAGCCTGAGCATGGGCCTTGGATGATTTTTGCCTATTCGTTCGAGGGAGAGAAGGCAAAGGAGGATGCGACAGTACTAGCTAAGGAGATTCAGCGAGATTTGGGGCTACCGACCTTTGTCATGGAGAAAAAATTTGATTATTCCGAGAAGGTTTTGGGGTCTGGGTATCGTGAGGATGGCACACAGAAGGTGATGAAGTATCGCGATTCACGAGTCGTCAGTGGGTATGCAGTCATGGCAGGGGAATTTGATTCGATCGATCATCCTTCGGTGCCCCAAATACTTGAGCGAGTGAAGACTTATCAAGCCAAGTCGCTTTTGACAGAAGGCAACGAATCCGATGGGAAGGGTAAGAAAGAGGAGGCTGATAGTATTCGCGGAGCGAAGAAATGGCTCAGTGGGATATCGAAAGAGAAGTTTCGAGGGCCACTTGAGCACGCCTTCATGACACGCAACCCTCTGTTGCCGCCAGATTTTTTTCAATCGCCAGACTTGGAGAAGTTCGTTTACGACATGAATCGTCAACCGGGCTACAACGAGCATTCGTTATTGGACTGCAAGAGCAAGTACACCGTACGAGTTTTGACTTTTCGTGGCGACAGCGAGTTTATCTCCTGGGGCAAATCGACTTCGGGCGATGATAAATCCAAGGGGCCAAGTGCCTTGGAGCAAGCTGCCGAGCGAGCTTACATAGCGATGAAGGCATTGCGAGTGGCCGGCTACGAGGCTTATCAGTACCATGACCGAGAACAGAGTATTGTGACCGTGGGTGGTTTTGATCAATTAGGAGCCACCGATGCAAGCAATCGTTTTGTTTATTCGGCGGATATTCGTGCGGTGATTGAGAGGTTTTCATCCGACGGCAAGGTGGCCGACACCTCAAAGTTTGATTTGAATTTAGGGAAGGCCGTACAGCCAAGATTGCTGTTGGATTTGGTTGATCAGCGAAAGATTCCGGAGTTGTACCAGGGTTCGCGGCAAGAGCAATTGGCTTACTATAGTAAGCTATCGATTGGGTTTGACATCAAGCCAACACCGATGGCGATTCCTCGATACAATGCGTCGAGAATCTATGCAGGATCGAGGCTTGGTGGCAAGTGAACCGACGCAGATCAGCGAAGGGCTCGTGGTATCCGCACAGGCTGCCCCTTTTGTTCTGATTGATGGAGGTTCCTGATGATTGCGACGTATTCTTTCATTGAGTGGTCGGAAAGATATTCGATTTTACCTTTGCCTAAGCCTTGAACGAATCCGCGTAAGCGATCTTGGAAGCGCAGCCAGTTGTGGATTCGGCTGATTTTGCCTTTTCGGTTGACGTATATTTCGCGACCCATGTGGTGATACCCCATTATTCTGGGTGGGGTTCGTGGTACGACATCGTTGTTATTGACCCATCGATAATGACGGATTTTGAGAAACGAAGCGTAGTCGCGGTTACCGACTCGGGGTGCACCGAAGGAAAAGATAGCTTGGGGGTTTGAAGGAATGGGTGAGAGTTTGCAGCGTACAGCGCAAACTGCGGCCATAGCGCCACCGAGGGAGTGTCCTGCGAACCAAACCGGTCGCTGGTTTTCTTTGAGTCGGTTTTCGAGTTCTGGCCATAATAGATTCACATGGTTATCGAAACCGCTGTGGACACGACCGATATCGCAGGCGATGGTCCAAGCTTTCGCATCGGCAGCGATATCTTCCCATTTTGTTGGCTCAGTGCCGCGCGAGACGATCATGCAATCGTAGGGTGTACCAAAAACGTAAGCTTCTGAGCCGGCTTGGGCGACTAAGTCGCATTGATCGATGCCGGCTTGATAGACGATTTTCGAGATCAGTTCGGGAGGGCCGTAGGCGAGTCTGGAAAGTTCGGCCATGACGAGCGACTTTTCCAACCAAGACAATTCGTTGAGATGTCGGTCGAGCCGTATTGTTAGTGGCTCAGCAGGAAATGTTGTAGGTTGCGAGTGTTCTTTGGTCATGCTGGTTATACAGAGGGACGCAAAGTGATCGGTGGGATCTTTTTATCCTGCCGATTGCTGATCTGGGTATTTGATCCGACCGTGGTGAATTGCATTGAGGTTTTTGATCAGGGATTGTTTGATAGCATCGAGTTCCACGAGGGTCAGTTCGCACTCATCGAATTGACCGTCGAGAAGTTTTTTCATTGCGATTTGGTCGACGAGCGTTTGAATGCGTGAGGAGGTCGGTTCACGCAGAGCTCTCGTGGCGCTTTCGACTGCATCGGCGATCATCAAGATGGCCGACTCTTTTGTTTGGGGTTTAGGCCCAGGATATCGAAACTGGGTTTCAGAGACTTCTTCGATATCTTTATTTCCTTCATTGTCTTTGATCGCTTGGTGATAAAAATACTCGACCAGGGTTGTTCCGTGGTGTTGTTCGATAAAATCGATTATTCGCTGAGGTATATTGTGCTGTTTTGCCAAGTCGGCACCGTCTTTGACGTGCGCGATGATCACCAGGGTGCTCAGTTCTGGTTGAAGTGCATCGTGTCGATTTGCTCCGGGCATTTGGTTTTCGACGAAATAATTCGGTTTAAACATTTTGCCGATATCATGGAAGCAGGCTCCGACGCGCACCAGTAGTCCATTAGCTCCGATGCTCTCGGCAGCGGATTCTGCAAGAGAGGCTACCGAGATGCTGTGGTTATAAGTTCCAGGTGCACGTTGAGCCAGTTGCTTAAGAAGAGTGTGGCTCATGTCGCCGAGTTCCAGGAGGCTCAGATCCGTTTCGATGTCGAAAAGCTGCTCGATGAAAGGCAGAAGACCTACCATCAGCGGTCCGCAAATGGCGACAAATGCAGCCTGCTTAATCGCTTCGAATATCAATTGGCTCGAATAGAAAGGGACTGATTTTCCCGTCCCACTTCCGTACGGATCGCTAGAAAACTCAAGGGACTGGCCGGTAAGAACACCCAGGCCTAGGCATGTTGCAAGTACGATCAGAGAGACTCCCAGGCCCATGTAAACCAATCTGGTTCGGTTTCGAATTCGACCAGAAAGGAGGATCGCGCCTGCTGCGGCACTGAAGGTTAGGATGTACTCGGCAAGATCTCCACCGGTGCTAAATGCGATCACTAAGCAGATCGCTGCCGAGAGCATCAGGGCTGTAGGTCTTCCGTAGACCAACGCTGCGGAGATCGCAAAGAGAGTCACCGGTACGATTTCGATATGAAAAGGGTCTCTGGAAGCGAAGACTGCGGCGATGATGGTCAATGCTGAGAATCCAACCAATCGAAGCAGTTTAGAAACCTCCATGATCGGTGAGCGATCGCGAGACTGGTAGATAAAAAATCCGCATAGGAGCGATACGGCGGCCAGGAGTCCCCAGGTTGCAGCCAGGCGTTGGAATTTCTGTCCCAAGGTCATCTGCTGAGTGTATGCGTGGTGTTCGGTTCTGAGCAATCGAATTTCTTTAGCCCCGAGCAGTTTGCCCATGGGAACCAGAGCACCATAGGTGGTTTCGTAGGAAACCATCGCAGGTTTGACGGTGCTTACCGCTTTGATTCGAGCAACGTTGCTTAGGTCTTCTCGAAAGGCCAGCGTTGCTGGCAATTTAACAGCAAGAAATCGATGTGCAATCTGAGCGAGCAAATCGGCGGTGCCTTCCCCGAACTGCTGTTTAAACTCTCTTTCGAGAGATCCTTTGAGTGTGATGATCAGTTCCGCTCTTCGAACTCTAGATACATCGACATCGATGCGTTGATCATCCTTACCCTGCTGGATAACCTTGATAAACCGTTGACTTCCTTTTTGGGGGTCATGGCGAAGCGTCTCTAGGATCCCGAACTCTTCGAGCGGGCTAAAGACTTTTTGTAGGGCCGCATCGAATTTGGTAATGTCCGCATCTGTCGCGAGGGTTTTTTTGACGCAATCGATGATCTCTTGGGGATCAAGACTCGTAGAGTTTGAGCCTTCGGACTGGGATCCGAAATGTTCCAAATTGGAGCTTTGGGATTCATCGAGGGGTTGATTTGGTTCCTGGTCGCGAATTGCAAAAAGCGCATCCTGGAGATCTCCTCTCAATTCGATAAGTGGTTCTTTACGATTTTCGTACACGCAAAGAACATCGCGAGCTGCTTGAACTCGCAGTACATCGGTTTGAGCCTCATCTTCGATCTGAAAGGGGATTCGGGCAGGAATTGCTCGCTGGGGAACGTAGCCTATTCGGTAGGGGAAAGGGGGCTCCCAACTTCGCAGCAGTAGCGATAGGATCAAGCCAGCGAGAGTGACGATGGTGGCTCTTTGGATTAAGTTCAAGTTTTTGATGCGATCGGTCCAGTCATACCAATCGAATCGTCTAGTTCTAAGTGCTGCGGCACGTTCGCTACGACTTTTCTTTGAGGAGTTTTGCATGGCGATGATTCAGAAACCGACTCAGGTTCGATCGGGCCTTCTGATGGTTTGACTCGAAGCTCCTTGGGGTTGCTCGTAGGCCGTCACGATACGCTGCACTAAGGGGTGCCGTACGATATCGCTTTCATGGAGTCTGATGACGGCTATGCCTTCGATCGCTCCGAGTCGCTGGATGGCATCTCGGAGTCCACTGGTGACTCCTGGTGGCAGATCGACTTGGGATGTGTCGCCTGAGACGACGACTTTCGAGCCTCTTCCCATGCGTGTTAGAAACATCTTCATCTGAGAGACGGTGGCATTTTGAGCTTCGTCCAGAATTACGAATGCTTGATTGAGTGTTCGACCTCGCATGTAGGCAAGAGGGATGACTTCGATTACCTCTTGCTCCATGAGGAATTTGACTTGGTCAAAATCCACCATTTCGTTGATCGCATCCAGGAGTGGTCGGAGGTAGGGGTTGAGTTTTTCTTTCAGATCGCCGGGCAAGTATCCAAGGCTTTCTCCGGCTTCAACGGCAGGTCGGACTAGAACAATTTTTCGAATAGCTTTTGCTCGATAAGCTTCAACGGCCGTCGCAACAGCGAGGTAGGTTTTTCCACAGCCTGCGGGCCCAGAGCAGAGGGTCAAGTCATGGGCTCGAATTGCATCGACATAAGCGCTTTGACCGGCTGTCCGCGGCTTGACTCTTCGCCCGGCAGTTCCGATCGCTACCTCTTTGCTTTCTGGTCGAGGATCGATCGGGGATGCATTGCTAAAGGCTGTTGCTTGATCAAGCAAGCCATCGATCTCGTCGGGTTGAATGACTCCTCCACGAACGAGTTTTTCCTTTAACTTTTCCAGTATACCGGTTGCAATATCTACCGAATGGCTCGGCCCTGCTACTCGAATCGTCCCGTTTCGATGCGTAATCGCAACTCCGAGTTGATTTCTCACTTTGCGCAAGTGATTGTCCTGGGGACCGAATAATTGGATGGCTAACTGGGGATCTCCCAAGGTTAGCGTCGATTCTGACATGTTTAGATTTTCCTTCATTGATTCCGCTATGCCTCTATTCTCGCATGAACCCTCTTGGCTTTCAAACCCCAGACGAGAGCTTAGAGTCAGATCCAGCCCAAAAGGATCGCGGTTAATCCCACCATTCCGGCAGGAATCAGTGAATCGGTCACATCCCAGACCCCACCCAATCCTGCGAAACTTGAACCGCTGTCCTTGATAGATCCGGATCGTTTCATCATCGATTCGATCAAATCTCCCAAGAGGCCGAACCAAGTCAGCGCAGTTGCCAATAGGAAAGCACCGGTAAGTTTCCACCAGAACGGATCGTTTGATGCATTTTCGATCCACGAAAAATACAGAATCGCGCAAAGGCACGCCGTGGCCCATCCACCCAGGAGGCCTTCCCATGTCTTCTTTGGGCTGAGCATCGGAGCCAAGGGATTTCGACCGAGATTTTTTCCGGCAAAATAAGCTCCCGAGTCAGCCATTTTGGTGACCAAAGCTATTCCGATGATATGGAACATAGCAATCTTGTGATCCCCGATTTGACGAAGGATCCACCAAAAGCTCGTTGCCACCGATATGTATTGCAAGAGCCCCAGGCTAACGAGCCAGCCGATGGCTTCCTGACGGTTTTTGTAGGCCAGAATTGCCCGTAGGCCAAGAAGGCTTCCAAGGATCCAATTCCCTAGACACACCATGGCAAGTCGTCCTGGGACACTCTTCCAAGACTCATCTAGCCAAGTCGAGAATCCAAATAGCGAAGCAATCTCTGGGATCATGGGCAAGAGGGCTGCAATCGACACAATCCATGGCGACCAAAAAACCGGGACCTGCCAAGCATCGCGGACGATCGAACTGGCTTCGCGGGACGTGCCCAAGCAAAGCACGCCGTAAATAGGCAGCATCCAAAGACCTGGAACTTGGGCCAATGGCATGTTGACATCAAGATAGATGAATCCGAAGACGATTGCCAAAAGGACTGCGGCGGTGCGCAAACGGCTAACTAACACTCTATCTCCCCACTAAAACACCCATGCTCAATCACTTACCAACCTGGTATAGGTAGTCGACGGTCTCCCATTCTGCACGCACTTTTGGAGGCAATGCGTCACGGATGATTCGTTGTTTCTCAGGGATCAAAATGGACATTTCCCTGATGGCTCGATTGTAGCTTTCATTGCTGATCTCTTCGCCGACACTTTGACGACGCAACCGTTGTTGTATCCAGCCGAGTTCGATATGTGCGATTGTTCGCTGAATCTCATCAGCATAGGGGGACTCGACGACGATTTTTAGGTTGGATTCCGCAGCAGCTAAATCGTCTCCTTCGAGCCTTAAACGAGCGATTTGCAATTGCGATTTCAAGTAGTAACTTCGACTCAGCGCATCGGTCGGGGGAAAAAATTCAAAGACCGCAGTCCAAGTTTTAAGGTTGTTTTCAGATAAGGCCAGGGCGTATTGCCTTTCAATCGACGACTCTCGAATAACTCCAGCAGTACTGGTAGGCTGATGGGAAAAAGGATCGACTCTTGCAAGGGTGTAGCTCAAGGCTGAGCCGATGGTCAGTGGAACGAGCAACCAAATCCATGGGTTGGCCAAAGACTGGCTCTTTTTCATTGCAGATCCAGAAGCAGGTAAGCCGTTGGATCGGCGACCGGTCAGCAATACCTGCAATTCCTCGGTTGCTGTGCTAGCTGTGATCGCTTGATGGTCGATAACCAGACCTGAAAAAGGAACCATTTTGTCACCTCGTCCCTCGAGGTGATTGTCGATGAAACTGCGAAGCTCCCTTGCTAGTTCCATCGCTGAAGCGAATCGATCCTCGGGACTTTTCTTGAGCAGTCGATGAACGATATCCGTTAGGTCTTTGGGAAGATCTGGTCGCAGTTGCCCAAGCGGTACCGGTTCGGCTTGGATATGTTGCATGGCCAAAGCCAGCGCGGTATCACCTGAGAAGGGGGGCCGACCAGAGAGCATGTGGTAAGCCGTCGCGCCAAGCGAGTACAGATCGCTGCGGGAATCAACGGTCAATCCTTGGACTTGCTCGGGACTCATGTACAGAGGGGTTCCAAGAGCTACGCCGACGGCCGTGAGATTTTGGTTCTTACCCCTGGCTCTGGCTAATCCAAAGTCCGCGACTTTTACCTCACCGTCAGGAGTTAAAAGCAAGTTGTCTGGTTTGATATCGCGATGGACCAGTCCAATCGATGCGGCCTTTTGAAGTGCCGATGTGGCTTGCCATAAAATCGAAACGGCCTCCTGGACCGGCAGTGCACCTCGCCTTTGAATAAAAGAACTCAGGTTGCTCCCTGGAACATACTCCTGAGCGATGTACAAGGTGTTCTCGAATTTACCGACATCGTACACCTGAACGATGTTCGGGTGGATTAAAGAGGCCACGGATCTGGCCTCCTGAAGAAATCTCTGTTCATGCTCCTCGGATCCGACAAAATCGGCTCGAAGGACTTTCAATGCAACGTGACGATGCAGGGAATTCTGAAAGGCCAAATAGACTTCGGACATTCCGCCAATGCCAAGGCGGTGCAGGATGCTATAGCCGCCGATCGTTTGGTTTGTAAGATCCTTGCCTTCGTTGGGCCGATTCATGTGCTTTGCCAATGATTCGATAAGATGACTCGTCAGGAGACTCTCGTCAGGTTTCAAAGACCACTGCGATTATGGATTTTTCCCAAGCCGCATAAGGCACCATCAGGTCTGGCCCTTGAGCCTGTATTTTATCCAATAGTTGCCCGGACAAGTCTGCCTTCCATGCCGATCGCACCGATTTCGGTAAGCTTATTTTCGCACTTGACGATTTGCCACCACCCTCGCACAGATAAATAAGCCAATGAGGCTCAAGGGTCTGGGTACCGTCTTGATAAAGCATTTTTTCGCAAGGGAGCATGGAAAAACGGATATTTGCATGATTGCACTGGGCTAGCCACCCGCTCGATGGAAGTTTCTTTGATGGGGATTTGCTTGAAGATGCGGCTTGGGTCGCTGGAGGCAGAATCCAAGGCGTTTGGAACAAATCGATGGCAGTTTCCCAAGGCCTTTGCCAATTGAGCCCGATGAAAAATCTTACATCGATCGATCCATCGGCGGCAACAGGGATCAGGCTTTGAAGTTGATTACTTCCTTGTTTGATGTGGTAACTAAGCCCCCCTGTGGCATAGAAGATTTTGTACTGAGCATCATCGATTTCGATAAGCTCGATGTTTGCCTGCAAAGGCCCAAGCCATTTGCTTTTGGTTCCTTGCGACCACAGTTCTAGCGTCGCAGCTTCGCTAGGCCATATAGTTCTCCAAACAGGTGTGCAGCTACCCCGGTCGAATCCGCCGCCGCGGAGGTGAACCTCGACCCACTTGCAGCCTTTTTGAAGCGTCAGGGTTTGCTCCATCCACGGATGTTTACCCTGAGGATCGGTATTGACATCAAAAATACCTCGGGTCACTACCGATCCGCAGGAATCGCTCCGATCCTGATGTTCGATTCGAATCCCCGTCATCTGGATCCAATCGGTGTCGCTTATTCGATGATGCTCACCGGCAGGTTTCGTGCAGAGCGATAGCATCGAGCTTAGCCGATTACCGCGTTGGTCCCGTATGTAAAACGAACGCAAGTGGCCTTTTTTGGGATCGATCTGTAGTTCGATAAATTCATTGGCCAAAGACCCATCCTTTTGCGACACTCTAGAGCTTTGGCCTAAAAACGCTTTGAGGAAGCCTCCCGATGGGGTGGATCGAACCTGCGAATGAGCAAGCGCTTCGATGCGAACAAAACCCATCGGAGGCACATCGAGAATCACATGGGACTCGGATGGCTCGGACCGAAATGGGCTTACCGATAAAACTCGCTCGGACTGCTGGCTCTCGAGAGCAAAAGTTGAATTGCCTAGGGGAACACCAAGACGTCTTGGGTGACTTGAGTCGTTAAGCACTAGCCAATCGAGGTTGGATCCTAGAAAACCGCGTAGGAGTTCTTCGGCTTTAATTCTCAGTTCTTTGATTCTCGACTCGAACTCCCCGACCCATAGGGCATGGTTTTGAAGCTTTAGCTCCCCATGGGCCGCTTGGGCATCGAGTTGTTCAAGGAGAATCTCGATTTGGGTCAGTAGTAGATCTCCTGGCCCGAGAGCATCTTGATTCTCTTGAGATTGGCTTGCGAGTATCCAGGACTGGAGCATGTCGGCGAGTCGTTCAAGCCCGTAGAGATTCCGTTGCAAGTGGATCAGGCTCAGTTGCAACTCATGGATTTTGTCGGGTTGCTTTGGAATCGCAAATGGAAATTGCTGTGGTCCGAACTGATCGGACCAATAGGGTTGTGAAGTCGTTTGGAAATATTCGTCGGCAAGAATCCACTTTCCAAGAGCGGGAGTTCGCCGAATACACCTCAGGAGATCTTGGAAGATCTCGCATGTGCGATCTGGCCAGTGGGCCAAGACCAACGTCGGGACTTGATGATAGTCGAGTTGCTTGGCCATCGCCGCACCAAGGCCCAAGAGCGATTCTGGGTCTGTTGCATCGACCAAGTGGCCCAAAACCATGTCGATCGCTGGGCTATCGGAGGAGGATTGCCACTTGAGCTTTGCATGTTCTTTCTCGGGGATCATGCCATCGAGAAATTTTTCCAACACGACTCCTTGGAACCCATGGAGCTTGGCAATACTCGGCAGGTGAGCTGGAATGCTTGGATAAAACGGAGCGAGGATCTTGGCCGCAGGCACTTGGAGTTCGGCCGACTTGGCTTTGGATCTTTGTAAACTCCTGATCAAAGATTTTTCACTCAAATAGGTGTGAATCAATTCACGAGCAAAGCCACCGACGAGGCAAAGTGACTTCTGGGAGATTCTATCGACGAGACTGTCAAAGGACTCAGGACTGGAGCTTCGAAGTTTCTCGAGCGTTTCGGTGGTTGCCAACAGGCTCAAAGGCGACGAGCACTTTAGCTGAGAGGTGAAACGACTTCCAAGGGTACTCGGTGCCGAGAGGACTAGATGCAACAAGTAGCCTTGCTGGGAACAGTATCGGTCTCGCTCCTGGGACAGAGAGTCGAAAGCGGCCGCGAGCCATCGATCCGACTCGGCACAGTTCCCCTGATTGAAATTTTTTGCCGCCTGGATGATCTGATCCGAAACGATCATCCAATCGAGATTGAACGAGTATCGTAGCTTTCTAGCCATCTGCTGAATCTGCATGACAGCAAAGCCGAATGCCTGAAAGTCCTTCTCTAAATCTTCGAAGCCCTCGGAGGGGAACTCGCCGGAGGATTCGTCTTGAACATTTTCGCCCCCGATGAGTCGGCCGATCTCCTCGATGATCATTTGGCTGGGTCGTGACCGAGTGTAGATCACCCTATTGCCAGCGATATCGAGTTGCTCCTGAAGTGGTTGCTCTAAGAGGCCTTCGGAAAATTCGGGGACTATCACCAGGGCATTTTCGACATCCAAGCCTGCTCGATCGCACCGTCTAGATTCGGGAAGAAACCCCAGGCGACCAAGAATCCTAGGTGACCACAACGATGTCCAGGCTCTGTGGTAGTCAAGGAATTGCGATTGGTTGACTTGCCCATCGGATTGACCGGCCAGGGCGTTGACCGAGGGCACCTCCTCAAGTGAAGGTGTTGCAATCGCAAAGATCAGCCGTTTGAAAATCGGTTCGGATTCCATAATTCCAGAGTATGAGTCATAATAACTAGCGTGGAAGACGAAATCTTCGAGGAATGAGCGTTATGCATCCAACTCAGTTTAGCAAGACGAATTCAAACGAGAAAATCCGACATCTTCCCCTGGTTGGGATTTTTATCTCTTTTTTGATGGTAACTGGAGTTTGTGTTCTTGGGTTATGGAATGACCTGTCCAATCGCCGCTCTTTGATTCTCGCGTCGGAGATCTCCAATCTCGAGTCCCACGTAGAACGAACGCTTGTTCGCATCCAGGGTGATTTGCGAGAGGGAAGGACCTTGGAAGACTTCTCTGAGCCGAACGTCGTTCCTTGGTTGGTCGAGCACTGGTTTCGCATGATCGAGAGCCAACCGAATCGCATTTATGCCGCCATCGAAGACCCTTCGGGCTCAATCAGATCATGCGGAGGCAATTTCGATTTGAGAAAGAATAAGCAGTTAGTTCGAAAGCAGGTTTATGGTTTTCCAATGTACGTTCAGAACGTCAGCTACGAAGTCACCCCGGACACAGTACTTGCGATTGAGGTCGGTTTACCCATTGAGTATCAGGATCAGCGGATTGGAACCTATCGAACGGCCATTCCGATGAAATGGGTTGAAGAGCAAATCAAGTCATCGGAGAGGTCCCGTTGGTCGGTCTGGTTGGCAGTTCTTTTGGCCATGAGCTTGATTGTCGCAACCACCGCCTTTTTCGTGTTCCGCTTGGGAATTCACTCAAGGGACCTTGAGGTCGCTTTGAAACACTCTGAAACAAGGCGTCTTGCGGACCTTAACAAGCTCGTTGTGAGCATGGCACATGAGTTGCGAAACCCTCTGAATTCCATCCGTCTGAACCTCTTTTCCTCTGAGAAAATCATCCGAGGTGAATCGCCGATGGATCAGAAAGAAGCCTTGGTCATGATTCACGAATCGGTCGGGGAGATCGAAAGAGTCAATGAATTGATCGGACATTTACTAGGGTTTGTCAAAACGGACGAATCCCAAGAAACATGGCTAAATCTCGACAGCGAAATTCAGTCTTTGCTCCAGTTCCTCAAACCCACCCATGAGCATCACGCGGTTGAGGTCGACTATTCCCACGAAGGGAAGCTTGCGATCGGCAAAGTGTCGAGGAAATACCTCCGACAAATCCTCATCAATCTGCTCCAAAATGCAAGGCAAGCGATGGCTGGCACTGGCCAAATCCGAATCCATCTGCGTTCGGACCCACAGACAATCACTGTCTCGGTAGAAGACTCTGGGCCTGGTGTGCCATTGAACTTGTTCGAAAAGATCTTCGAACCCTTCTACAGCACGCAGCCAGATGGTGCTGGATTAGGACTGGCCGTGGTGAGAAACTTGATTGAAGCCTCCGGAGGAAGCGTTTCATGCCAACGCAGTGAACTTTTGGGAGGTTTAAAATTTACCCTGCGATTTATGGCCAAACCAACGAGTGTCGAAGTGGTGAAAACAGAAGGTTGACTTGGCTCAACTCCCGTTTTTTGCGTGGAGATCCATCAATCCAATCCTATTAAAATTCAACTTCATCTAATAAAGCAGATTCATGAACACAGCCATGACAATCCTTGTCGTCGAGGATCAAATCCGCGAACGCGAAGCCCTCTCTCGAATGCTTAGATCCGAGGGCTATAACACAGTTGCTGCGGGAAATCGGCCAGAGGCCATGCGAGCCTTCGAAGATCCCATCGACATCGTTGTATGCGACCTAAGGCTCGGATCCGACGACGGATTGGAGGTACTCAAGCAATGGCGGCAAACCAAACCCTCGGTTCCGGTGCTCATGGTCACTGCCTATGGAGATATTCATTCGGCTGTCGAAGCCATGAAGCTTGGGGCATCGGATTACCTAACAAAACCGCTTAAACCCGATGAACTGCTGATGCTCCTGAATCGCTACCTTCCCATGCGAGTCCGGGAGAAACAAAAGACGCAGATCGATGCTGGAGGGATTGGGCGAATGATCGGCCAATCGGAAAAGATGAGAGAGGTTTTTCATCAAATTGAAAAAGTTGCCGCTTCAGATTCCACGGTGCTGATCGTCGGTGAATCGGGGACAGGCAAGGAGCTTGTTGCATCGGCCATCCACGACAACAGTCGCAGGCGCACAGAGGCCTTCATCGCTGTGAATGTCACCGCTTTGCCAGATGCTCTGATCGAATCGGAACTCTTCGGCTACGTACGCGGCGCCTTCACAGGTGCTGCGGAATCCAGAGAAGGAAGGTTTCGCACAGCCAATCGCGGCACGCTCTTTATGGACGAAATCGGTGATTTGCCTCAAACTCTCCAGCCCAAACTGCTGCGAGTACTAGAAACCTATCGGTTTGCTCCAGTGGGCTCAAATGTCGAGTCTCAGGTCGATATTCGACTGATCGCAGCGACAAGCAGGAATCTGCCAGAGATGGTTGCAGATGGACAATTCAGGATCGATCTTTATCATCGACTCAATGTCCTGACGATCGAATTACCTGCCCTTCGAGAACGACCAGAAGATATCCCAATCCTGGTCGATCACTTTTTACGCGATTGCGCCAAGAGGCATCTAAGAAGCGTCCCGGACGTCGCCCCGGAACTCTTGGAATATCTGGAAAACTACGAATGGCCAGGCAATGTTCGACAACTTCGAAACGTCATCGAAAATATGATGGTCATGGCTGAAGAAGATGTCCTGACGGTAAGCAACTTACCAAAATACCTTAGCGGCAATCCACTCAGCGAGCAGCACCATGTGACCAAGGGCCCTTACAACCTCCATGATTTAGAAAAGGAAGCGATCCTCTCGGCTCTGAAAAAATCTTTTGGCAACCGAACCCATGCAGCTCACACCCTTGGAATTTCAGTTCGAACGCTCCAGAGGAAGCTCAAGCTCTGGGGGATAGAATAAAAAACTCCAGCCTAACGCTCAATTCGATTCTCGCCATCATAACCGGTTGGGAGGTTATTGATGCCCGGAGCAAGCACCGACATACGCTAGACTGGAGTTGATTACCGTATAAGCATATGGCGTGCCAAATTTTGAAAAAGCGAAATGTCTCAAAATGTACAGGGGTTTATACTGTATCGGGTTCGTTCGAACATGCTGAAGAGGGGTTTGGGTGCGACAAGTTGGCTTCAAGTGCGACACGGTGTCGCACTTGGGTTTGCTTTTTCGAGGGATTCCGCAAGCATTCGACCTTTTTTCGAACTGGGGATATAGTTTCTGTCCCGAAGGAATTCCCTCGAAGAGTTAGTAACGCGAATTTAAACGGAGCTCGACATGACCAATCCGCTGACGACCGAACGAAAAACATCCGTGATGACCGGGGCGGATATTCTGGTCAAATCATTGGTGGATCACGGAGTTGAAATCGTTTTTGCCTACCCAGGTGGCTGTTCGATGCCCATGCATCAGTCGCTGACGAAATACGAGGGTCGCCTAAGGACGATCTTACCCAGGCACGAACAAGGAGGGGCTTTTGCAGCCCAGGGGATCGCTCGATCGACCGGAAAAATTGGCGTCGTCATGGCTACAAGTGGCCCCGGGGCTACCAATCTTGTCACTGCTATCGCTGACGCGAAACTTGACAGTATCCCATTGATTGCCATCACCGGACAAGTTCCCACGGGTGTCATTGGCACCGACGCATTCCAAGAAACCCCAATCGTGGAGATCTGCCGGGGGATTACCAAGCACCACTATTTGGTTACCAAAGTCGACGATGTCGCTCGGGTCATGAAAGAAGCTTTTTACATAGCGACCACCGGCAGACCGGGTCCGGTCTTGATCGACATGCCCAAGGACGTGCAGTTGGACTCTTGCGAGGTTGATTGGGATGTGCCTATGAATTTGCCTGGGTACTCGCCGAGCAAGCATCCGAACGCGGCCCCCGAACAGATTAGACAGATCGCAGCAGCCGTCCGGCACAGTAAGCGTCCGGTCATCTACTGCGGTGGTGGAATTGTCACGGCTGAAGCCTCCGAGGAACTCCGCACATTTGCGGCAAAGTCAGGTATACCCGTAACGATGACCGTTATGGGACTTGGGGTCTATCCGGCCGATGGGCCTTTGTCCTTGGACATGCTCGGGATGCACGGTGCTGCTTATGCAAACTACGCAGTTCGCGACTGCGATCTTTTGCTGGCCTTTGGGGTTCGCTTTGACGACCGAGTCACAGGCCATTTGGCTTCGTTCGCAAAGAATGCCAAGATCGTGCATGTCGATGTGGATGCTTCGGAACTCAATAAGAACAAGATAGCCCACATCGCAGTCAGAAGCGATATAAAGTACGCACTTGGCGAACTGAATAAAATCGTTGAGCCACCTGAGAATCTTAAGACCTGGGTGGACCATTGCCGTGATTTGAAAGCCAAATATCCGTTCGGTTACGATCAAAATTTCGAAGGGATTCTACAGCAGCATGCCATTCGTACTCTGTCGGATCTAACCTCCAATCGAAAGACTTTTGTCACCGTAGGTGTAGGTCAGCACCAGATGTGGGCCGCCCAGTTTTTCCAATTCCGACGGCCTCGAACTTGGCTAAGCAGCAGTGGGCTAGGAACGATGGGATTTGGATTGCCCGCTGCCATGGGAGTGCAAGCGGCCCACAAAGACGCCTTGGTTATCGATATCGATGGGGATGGTTCCTTCCAAATGAACATCCAGGAACTCGCAACCCTTCATTGCGAAAAACTTCCGGTTAAGGTGCTGCTATTGAACAATCAGCACTTAGGAATGGTCGTTCAATGGGAGGATCGCTTCATGGGATCCAACCGCGCTCATACTTACCTTGGCCCTATCGACCACGAAGAAGCCCGAGGACCGGGTTCAACCATCGCTCATACTTACGCAGAAAATCGCTACCCAGACTTTGTAAGCATCGCTAAAGGTTTTGGTTGCGGGGCAGCG
This sequence comes from Planctomycetaceae bacterium, assembly GCA_021298315.1. Classification (GTDB taxonomy): domain Bacteria; phylum Planctomycetota; class Planctomycetia; order Pirellulales; family Pirellulaceae; genus JBKCUI01. The sequence goes on along the minus strand of JAJTFC010000036.1, from coordinate 33,938 downwards.
ACCGTTCGCAAGAAAGCGGATTTGGAACCTGCTTTGTTAGAAATGATCAACTACCCAGGCCCCTACGTTCTGGATGTACAAGTCCCTTACCAAGAACACGTCCTGCCGATGATCCCTTCGGGTAGAACAGTCGACGAGATGATCCTTAGGTAATTCCCAAAAAAGGTTTTCGAGTTAGGTTTTAAGATGCTAGATCTTTACGAAAAAACGCAAGAAGCTTGCTCGGTCATCCAAAAGAAGTGGGGCCAAAAACCACACGCCGGCATCATTCTCGGTACAGGTCTTGGCTCCCTGGTCAAGAAGATCGATGTACAAGCGGAATTCGAATACTCCGAGATTCCGCATTTCCTAAAGTCTACGGCGACGAGTCATCGCGGGCGGCTTCTATGCGGCGAACTTTCGGGAGTCCCGGTTGTTGCGATGGAAGGGAGATTCCACATGTACGAAGGCTATCCCTTGGATCGCATCACCCTTCCAGTGAGAGTTATGAAGTTCCTAGGTGCCCAACTGTTGATGGTCTCGAATGCTTGCGGTGGCATGAATCCCAATTTCCAAGCAGGGGATATCATGCTCATCGAAGACCATATCAATCTCATGGGGGGGAATCCTTTGATTGGGATCAATGACGATCGGCTCGGTCCCCGTTTTCCTGATATGAGTCAGCCTTACGACCACCGACTCATCCGTGAGGCCCTGCGAATCGCTCGTAAGTCGGATATCATCGCTCATCAAGGAGTATTTGTCGCTGTGGCCGGTCCTAATCTTGAGACTCGCGCCGAGTATCGATTCCTAAGGCAGATCGGGGCCGATGTTGTAGGGATGTCAACGGTACCTGAAGTCATCGTAGCCGTGCACAGCTCGATGCGAACCGTCGGCTTCTCAGTCATTACCGATATGTGCTTGCCCGATGCCCTTGAAGCTGCCGATGTTTCCAAGATTATCGCCATTGCCAATGAGGCAGAGCCTAGGCTAACGACACTTCTGACCGGAGTGCTTGAGTACGACGCATCAAGCCATGCCCAAGGCTGACTTGCCCCTGAGCATTTACCCCAGGAGTCTGAACCATTCCGATTCGACCTAGCACCGATGAATCCAGTTCGAAACCACTCGAGTGGCTTCGAGAAAACTATCCTTCGTGCAAGCCTCGCATCGGTGTGATCCTGGGAAGCGGCTTAGGCGCTCTTGCCAATTCGATCGATCACCCAACTACCGTACCCTTTGGATCAATCCCGATGTTTCCGGTGCCAAAGGTTTCTGGGCATGAGGGTTGCTTGATTTTTGGAAACCTCGCAGGGTTACAGGTTGCAATGCTTCAGGGGAGATGCCACTTGTACGAAGGCTGGTCTTTGGAGGAGTCGCTCAGGCCACTGAGGACCCTTGTCGAATTAGGGGTGGAACTTGTGATCCTTTCGAATGCCTCCGGTGGGATCAACCCTAGGTTTCGAAGTGGCCAAGTTGTAGCGATCGATTCGCATATCGATTGGTTGTTCCAGTGCCCAAAAAACCCGAACCAAAACGCAAGAAACGCGTCTATCCTTGGACGCTCACATCGGTCTTATGACCCGTTGTGGTTGTCCAGGGCTCAGGAAACAGCCTTGGAACTTGGTTTTCATTTGGACACAGGCACCTACTTGGCAACGCTTGGGCCAAACTACGAAACGCGAGCCGAATACCGCGCCTTTGGGCGCATGGGAGCTGATATGGTGGGAATGAGCACTGTTCCGGAAACTCTCCTTGCCATGCAAGCGGGAGTTCCGGTCTTAGCATTCTCCGTGGTTACCAATGTTGCCAATCCTGATCTACCCAGCCAGACTCAGCACTCCGATGTCCTCGAATGGTCTTCACTAGCAAGATCCAAACTTCAGCCACTGGTTGCAACCATCGCGTCAAAATACTTTTGATAGACCAGATGCAATCGCGAGGTTTTCACTTATGGACCATAGATCAAAAGAGCAACCACCAGAGGGGATCGAAGATGGAATCGGATCGGTTGATAACGCGCCAACCCTATCGATGCACCATGATGGATTGACCATCGATGGATATTCTCGCGCAGCGGTCCAAAGCTACTGGCGTATTGCGGAACTGAAATTAGGCTTCGACCTGGGGGCTCAACCTTGGGATTTTATGTCGTTGCCAAGGACTTTTATCAGCCATCCGCACCTGGATCACATCGCAGCGATCCCCGCTTATGTAGCCCGCCGCCGCATGATGAAGATGGAACGCCCGACCCTCTACTTACCTGACTACGCACTTTCCACTGTCGATCAGATGCTCAAGGTCTTCACGAGGCTCGATCGAGGTCGTATGCCTTGCGAACTGGTTCCACTGCGAGAAAACCAAGAAATTGATCTTACCCGTGAACTTCTCGTGACGACCCACGCAATGAAACACTCCATTCCTGCTTTGGGATTTATCGTTTGGGAAAAACGGCGGAAACTCAAAGCCCAATTTGCCAACTGGACCGGAGACCAAATCCGTGATGCCAGGCTCTCGGGTGTCGAAGTCACGGCAGAAACCAGGATCCCTCTTGTTGCTTATACCGGAGATACCGCCCCTGCAGGCCTCGATCGGAACCCCGACATGTTTCGCGCAAAAATCCTTATCACCGAGATGACTTTTTTGGCGCCCGATCATCGCAAAGACCTCATCCACAAAGATGGACATATGCACTTGGATGACTTTGTCGAACGCAAGGATCTTTTTCTAAACGAACAGATCATTTGCGGTCACTTTAGCGTCCGATACAACAAACCCCAAATCCAACGCTGGGTCGATAAGGCTCTGCCGGGTCGCCTCGATGGCCGACTGAAATTGTGGGTCTAGATCATCTGAGATTCAAATCGTCTGAGCCGACCAGACCCATGCAATAAAACAAAGGCCCAGGATCAGTCCGCCCAGGATTCCAATTCCCGTTGCGACCTCTGTTTTCGTGTTTACATCGAATTTCACACGCATTCCCGGTGAAAGATGAATGTGTATCAACCAACTCAGAACAAAACACAAAGCCAATCCAATCGTCGCGTGCCATGCAATGACGATAGCCGATTGGCTATAGAACATCCCGATAATTCCATCTCCGAGCGATTGGACGATACCCCAAAACATCCCGACAAGAGCTAGCCACCACCCCCAAGCCTCCTTGACAAAAAGCCCTGCTACAGTCGTCAGGTTGTAAGCTGCAAATAGAACGCAAATCAGGGCTCCGACCGAGCCACAGCGGATTTCAACCGGCATCAAAGCTTGGGCCGTTTCGCTCACACTATAGTAATGTTTTCCGGCAATAGTCGCGACTCGCACCAATATCCAAAACAAAAACAAACCGAGCAATGCATAGTGATAACCGCGCAAACTTCGGTAGACGTTCTCAGGCGTATCGCGAGGAACGTAATTCCGGAGAACCACTTCCTGCGTTTTGGACAATTTTCCCTGAACTACTTGGCCTTCTCGTTCCATCGCCAACTACCTGTAACAAAATAGAGTCCGGCGCATAGCCTTAAGCCACCGAGGCTTTCGTTATGCTCGCTACGACAAATTGTCGCGGTCTTCAGCAAAGACGCAAGTAGAGTTACTCATGTTTTGTTTGGAATTCTTCAAACGTTAACTTTTTCTACTGTTTGACTACCAAGTTGATCATCTTACCCGGAACGATGACCACCTTCAGCACCTCTTTGCCTTCGAGTATCTCGATGACTCGTTGGTTGGACATCGCTAAGCGATGCGCTTGCTCGTTGTCGATTCCCACCGGCATATGAACCTTAGCCCTTACTTTTCCGTTCACCTGCACGGGGATCTCGACCGATTCGATCTTCATCTTCTCTGGGTCGGACGTGGGCCACGCCACATAGGCAATAGACTCTTGATGACCGAGCACCCTCCAGAGTTCCTCGGCTACGTGGGGGGCGAATGGAGATAGCAGTAATGCCAAGCACTCCATCGAAGATTTCGGGCGGACTGATTCCTTGGTGAAGTAATTGACGAACTCCATCATTCTTGCGATCGCCGTGTTGAACGATAGGTTCTCGATATCTTGCGTCACGGCCGCAATCGTTGTGTGCACGACTCGATCTTGCTCCTGTGATGTGGGAATATCCTGAACAGATTCATTGCAACGTAATTCTTCAGCACGAGAGTCCACGATCAATCGCCAGGCTCGATCAAGGAAGTTTCTAACCCCGTTGACACCTTGCATGCTCCATGGCTTGGTCGCCTCCAGCGGCCCCATGAACATTTCATACAGTCGCAAAGCATCGGCGCCGTACTCTTTGACAACACCCTCGGGATCGACGACGTTCTTCAAGGCCTTGGACATCTTGGCTACAATCTGATTGAGTTGCTCTCCAGTCTGAAGATGCCTTGTTACCCCTTGCTCATCTTCTTGGACTAAATCGACCGAAACCAAAGCGCCTCGCTGATCCTTGTACGCATAAGAAAGAATCATCCCCTGATTGACGAGTTTTTGGAACGGTTCGGGGTGGGAAACGTACCCTCGATCATATAAAACTTTGTGCCAGAAACGGGCGTAAAGCAAATGTAGCACGGCATGCTCTGCTCCCCCGATATACAGATCCACTGGCATCCAAGCTGCTTCTTGCTCACGATCGACAAAAGCCTCAGAACACTTCGGGCTGATAAATCGAAGATAATACCAACAAGATCCAGCCCACTGAGGCATGGTATTGGTCTCTCGACGATAACGCTTACCATCGAGTTCGACATACAACCAGGACGGATCGGCTTTTCCAAGAGGCGGCTCTGGACGCCCGTGGGGCTTGTAATCCTCCAGATGGGGAAGATCGACCGGAAGGTCTTTTATGGGAACGGCGCGAATTTGCCCATTGGGTTTTCCGTCCTGGCCCAACTCATGAAGAATCGGAAAAGGTTCACCCCAAAAACGTTGGCGACTAAACAACCAATCTCTTAGTTTGTAGTTAACCGCTTGACGACCGAGTCCAAGTCGTTCGAGATTTTGGATCACTTTGTCTTTGGCGTCCTTGGTCTTGAGTCCGCTGAGCTCTCCGCTTGCGATCGCGATACCTTCACCAGCAAAACAGACCTTGCCACTGCGAATCTCTTCTAGCTCCTGCTGGCTAGCTTCAATCGGCTCGACGACTTGGACAATCGGTAATTGGTACTTTATTGCAAATTCGTAGTCACGAGTATCGTGCGCAGGGACTGCCATGATTGCACCTGTGCCGTAATTTCCCAAGACGTAGTCGGCAATCCAAACCGGGATCGGCTTTTGTGTCACCGGGTTGATTGCCGTGGCACCGGTAAATACACCCGTTTTTTGTTTTTCCCCCTCTGTACGGTCTCGATCGCTTTTGAACGAGGCTGCTTTGCAGTACTCGTGAACCAAATCGGATTGCTGAGTCGAAGTAATTTTCGCGACCAGCGGATGCTCTGGAGCCAAAACCAGATAGGTCGCTCCATAGAGCGTATCGGGGCGGGTCGTGTAAACCCGTATCGACTCCCCAGTAGCTTGTTTGCCATCCTGAGTTGCTACCGGAAAATCGACCTCTGCCCCAGTGCTCTTGCCAATCCAATCGGATTGCAACTTCTTGATGCCAACGGACCAGTCGAGCAAATCCAAATCCCCAAGCAATCGATCAGCATAGGAGGTGATTCGGAGCATCCACTGCCTAAGTGGAATTCGCTGTACGGGATGGTCTCCTCGCTCGCTTCTGCCATCGATGACCTCCTCGTTGGCCAGCACTGTCCCTAGCGCTGGGCACCAATTGACCAATGCATCGTCTTGATAAGCCAAGCGGTAACTGTCTCGATAACTAGCGATCGCCTCAGGGCCCTTTTCGGCAACTTGCTCTGGAATCGGCAGTTGGCTGATCGGCTTGCCTTTTCGATCCTGGGGGTCGTACCAAGTATCAAAGAGGATCAAAAAGATCCATTGCGTCCAGCGAAAGTACTCAACATCGGTTGTCGCGAAAGAGCGATCCCAATCGTAAGAGAACCCAAGCATTTTTAGTTGCCGGGTAAAATTCGCGATATTTGCTTCGGTACTCTGACGCGGAGGAGTGTTGGTTCGAATTGCATATTCCTCGGCGGGCAATCCAAACGCGTCATAGCCCATTGGGTGCAAGACGGTTTTACCTTGCATGCGCCAATATCTGCAATAAATATCTGTGGCTGTATAGCCCTCGGGATGCCCGACATGCAATCCTGCACCACTTGGGTAGGGAAACATATCTAAAACATAGAGCTTTCCTTTACCGTTTGGATCGGGAAACTCAGGACATCGGAAGGTTTTGTTCTGCTCCCAATAAGCTTGCCACTTGGGTTCGATTTCAGCTGGATTGTATCGGGGCATCGCTAGGTCTTATGAACAATTGAAACAAACAGATAAAAATATTCAGTGCCGACTTCGTTGATTTACTAGGCCGAATGGATTGCTCGCCCATCGACAGCCAGTGCTGCTTCATGGATCGTTTCGGCAAGTGTTGGGTGGGCGTGGCAACTGCGGGCAATGTCCTCGCTACTTGCTCCAAACTCCATTGCTATGGATGCCTCTGCAATCAAATCCCCTGCCCTGGCTCCCAAAATATGAACCCCAAGAACGCGATCGGTCTTGGCATCGGCCAAGATCTTCACGCGACCTTCTGCCTCTCCCAGAGTCCTGGCTCTGCCGTTGGCGCCATAAGCACCAACGCCCTTTTTGTAACCTATCCCCGATTCCTTGAGTTGCTCTTCGGTCTTACCAACCGTCGCGATCTCCGGGTGGGTGTAGACGATCGCAGGAATGCAATCGTAGTTGAAGTGCGAATGAATACCTTGCATGCGTTCCACACACACTACCCCTTCTTCCATCGCTTTATGGGCAAGCATCGCTCCACCGATGACATCACCCAGAGCGTAAATACCAGGAACCTTGGTTTGGAAGTTGCTGTCGACTGGAACGAACCCTCTTTTGTCCGTTTCAATTCCGACATTCTCAAGCCCGATGTTTTGGGTCAAAGGCACCCTGCCGGTAGCCAGTAGGACCCGATCGCTTTCAATAGGTTCCGCACCTTTACAACGCACAATGCACTTACCATTTTCCACCTTTGCGGATTCAACCCATGACTGCAATCGAAACTCGATCCCTTGTTTGGTAAAAGCTCGCTGAGAGAGTTGACTGAGTTCCTGATCCATTCCAGGCAAAATCCGATCCAGTGCTTCGAGAACCGTTACCTTTGATCCGAGCCGATTCCATACGCTTCCTAGCTCGAGGCCGATGTAGCCACCGCCGATGACCGTGAGTTTCTCGGGAACTTGATCGAACGAAAGAGCCATCGTCGAGTTACCGATCCTGACTCCATCCTCCTCGACACCACGCATCGAGGCGGGTTTCGAGCCCGTTGCAATAATGATTCTCTTGGCTCTGAGTTCGATCGGCTTTCCTTCAACGGTCGTTTGTACCAGATTCGGCCCGAGGAGAGCCCCTCGGCCTCGATATCCAGTGACCTTGTTCTTTTTAAACAGCAGATCGATGCCTCCAGTGAGCGTTTGTACGATCTGATCCTTTCTTTTCATCATCGCGGCCAAGTCAAGTTGCACTTGGCCAACTTGAATCCCGTGAATCGACAACGAAGACTTGGTGTCGTGATACAAGTGACTCGATTCCAAGAGAGCCTTGCTGGGTATGCAGCCGACCCTCAAACAGGTTCCCCCGAATTTGTCGTTTTCATCGATACAAGCAACGCTCAACCCGAGTTGTGCTGCACGAATCGCAGCGACGTATCCGCCAGGTCCAGCACCCAAAACCACTAAATCGAACTCTGCACTTGCCATCGCTAAGCTCACTGAGGAAAATCCTTACGAAATTGATGTGGTAAAGCTTAACTTCGCGGTGTTAAAATCCAAGATCCGTTCGGAGTTGAGCCAAGAGTTTCTGCGGTTGAAGGGGGATTTTCCGGTGATTGCCAAGCAAATGGATCGCCTCGTGCGACTAGCGCAATGGCCAGCGGCCTACACCCTGGCAGCCCTTAGCCCACTGATTTTTGCAACGATGCTGTTTTGGCTCGCAAGATCAACGAAATATCCGATCTATGCGAGCATGTTCTGGATCGGCTTTGCTGCAACGCTGGCACTGACTCGCTCCAAATGGGTTTCTTCAAAAATCCTCAAAACGGCAATTCGATGGGAGCGTCGAATCACTCAATCGCTTTTTTCGCTCGTGCTCCTCCAACCGACTTCCACAATCCTACGGTGGGTAAAAACCAAGCTTGGGATTCAAAAGAAATTGGAAATGGACTCCCCAGGTTCAACGGTTTGGTTTGCCGATGATAATTGGCTTGTACGCACCAGCCCCTACTTCCTACCGACCGCATCGATCTTATTGTGGATCGTAAGCATCGTTTTTCTGCCCGCTTTCCTTCGTAGCTTCATCCTTGGTATCGGTGTCGCCTACCACCTACTGAGCGTCTATATCCAACTCACAAGCCCGGTTCCTAACGAAACCAACTTGTCCTATCCCAAACGATTCCTCTGGCTGTTCCTGGTGCCCATGAATTTGCTGGTCTTTGCGACAGGTTATGCGTTCGCACTCGAGGGATTCTCAGGATTGCAACAAGTCTTCACCGATCTGCTCTGGCCTGTGACCTGGGCACGCCAATTCATCCAGCAATCCAATAGCTAAGAGTCTCAATCGCTAAGATTCTAAGGAATGAGTGCTTCGGGTTTGAGCAAATTGAAGTAGTGTCCATGATCAGCCGTGACGATCACCAAAGAATCGTCCCAGGCTTCATGCTTTTCTATCCAGCGAAAAATCGCTGAAACAGCTTGCTCGCCACTAAATACCGCACCGATCGCGCTATCGATATCGTTCGCATGATTGGCCCAATCGACGTCTCCAGACTCGACCATCAACCAAAAACGATCGCTGCGACTGGCCAAGACATCGATGGCCGCCTGGGTTAAATCACTGAGTTTGGGGTTCTCGGAAAGATCCTCTGGTGAATACTCCTCAATCCCCTTAACCGTCGCCACGGGTCGGTAATCTCCATTGGCGGTTTGAAAGGGAAGATGTCCGTTCTTCGAGCCAAAAAAACCAAGCAATCGATGTTTGCCGTCTGCTGCTCTTCGAACTGCCTGACTGAGTACCTCAGGACCTGACAATCCAGGTGTTCGTTGGCACACCACATACTTGGCATCCGGGCCACCCTTGTCGATGTCCACCGCATCGCGATCCATGTCCGCCAAGTAACGATTGCCGGGGATGAAGTTCTCCCCTTGGCCCGCATTGGATTTAGCAATCTCTCCATAACCAGCACCAAGCACAACATCCAAACCTGGATAAGGCTTAGTCTTGTGGGAGATCGACTCGAGTCCCAGCATATCCCTCGAAAGATCTTGGTAGTCATCCCGACTGACATTGACCGCATAAGCGGCCGCAGGGGTGGCATGGCATATCGGAACACTCGTTACGGTACCTACCGCGAATCCCTTTTCCCGCTGAGCCCACTGAGCAATGGTTTCGACCTGTGTTCGATCAGGTTTAACGTTGATCGCCCCATTGAGAATCTTGACTCCTGCGGTCATCGAACTTGCTGACGAAGACGAATCGGTCACCACATGCAAAGATTGCTGGTTGCGTCCAATAAGGTACTGCGGATCTGTAAACGGTTCCCATGGAGCATTGCCTCCTAAACGATGGTCATAACCGCCGAATTTTGAAGATTGCTTTTTGTCGATCTGAGCATCGACATCGGTATCGACCTCCTCGCCTAGCGCAGAGGTCACCATGCTACCGAAATCGGTCGGACAACGGTTGTAATCTTGAAAGAGCAACCCGTTTCCACGTCCTTCTCGATAACTGACTTGTCCATTGCGGTAGATCGAAGCGGCCCAAGTCGTTTGCCAATCCATTCCATCAAACACTACCAAGAAAACAAACTTTTTCTTACCACTTTCAATTGCTGTTCGTTGCATCCGATACACGTCGGTCTGGTCGGCGTAGGAGGCATTGGGATTTAGTGTGTTGACCGGGACTTGGCCATACAATTCCTTCAAGCGTTTTTCATCTCGATAGATGCTATTGGAATCGATGTAGGGAGATAGGCTACCGCCAAAAACATAGATCGGTATGAGCCGGTTGGAGTGGTTTGTCCAACTGCTGTAACTCTCAGGTCGATACCCCCAATACCCCCAGGGTGACTTCATCGACTGGATTGCGATATGCTGTTTGGCCGCCAGAGCGTCCAAATCCTCCGGAATCACGACATCCTCGGGCGCGGGGCGTGCAACCTCTTGCTTGTTGTCGGGTTTGTCTTGCGCCCAGGCCTGACCGCATGAAAAGACCAGCAGGCCAGCACCCAGATACTTTGCTTTTTGTTTCTTCATCGAAGGATCGCTATCGTTTCACGCAAACTAAGATTGCTCAACCGTAAGCCCTAGTTTGGATTCACGCCCAGAATTGAGCAAGCCCATCCTTGTAATCAATTCACGAGAACTTCATGTTCATGATGCACAAGCGAATCGTTCAGAGTCGGGAATGAGGCTCAAGGGGGATCAGTATCGGGGCACACTCGGGTCGATTTCCAAACTCCAGGAGTCGATGCCCCCGGACATGCTAACTGCCGTGGGGAAGCCGTTGGCACGAAGCCAGTTCGTCACACGCAAAGATCTTCCACCATGGTGGCATAGTACGACGATTTGCTTGCCTTGCATCGACTCGATGATTTCCTGGCTCGGTGGCCATTGACTCATCGGTGCGAGCGTGACCCCTTGTATCTTGGCAACATGATGCTCGTTGGGTTCTCTGCAATCGAGAAAAAAGACCTCTTGCCCCTGATCGCTTTTGCAATCATCCAACCATCGTTTGGCAGTCGAAACGTCGATTTCCATCATTCACCCTAAGCCAATCGTTCGCAAAAAAAAGGACGGTTGGAATCGCTCCAACCGTCCTTAAAGATTTTCTATGATTTAAAGAATTTGGCAACTACTCGATGCTCGATGCGTCCCAAAGATCGCCAGCATCTTTGGTTCCCATAGCACCCCAAGCGCCATAAGGGCTCGGTTGGTTCGATCCGTTACCGTCAATCCCTTCGGGTGCATCACGACCTGCGTCACCGGCATCCACGGAGTTTGGTATGAAGCGAACATTGTTGTCTCCAAACGCAACGTGCGCCCCGGAGCCGTGGTAACTGGAAGCCGATGAAATGCCCCAGTCCCATAGCTGGTTGTTGCATGATGCGGAATTTGGCCCAAGAATGGTTTGCACCGAGGCATGGTTGTAATCCCCATCGTGCCAACGCATCCCTTGAGAGTGCCACAAATCCCCTTGATTGACAACCGCTGGATCGTAACGGTCTCCTAACTTAGCTCGCTTGCATCCCGTAGGAGTCCGAACATTGGCCTGGCCGGCAGCTTGCCAGCGCGATCCTTGAATGCGAAGCTTTCCTGCTCCCGTTCCTAGATTTTGGGATGGAGTTGTCGCGATCTCGCCAAGCAGGATCGTGAAAGCCAAGCCGTCGGTGATTTCCGACAATCGACGTGCATATCGACCTTGAAACGCTCCCCGGTTTGCCGCTGGGTGCCAAGCCTGATTGACATTGACGACCGTGTCGCCGTAGCAACCCGCATAATTGACCCGGCCAGATCCATCGTAATCCCAGTTGGCATCTGGATTCAACCTTCCAGGATCCGAAGGACAGCGCAAGGTCGCAACCTGGGTTCGCCAAGGAGTGAAGTTGCCTTGCATGTCCCATGTCGATCTGAAGAACGGGCGCTGCTCCTGGATCTGCGTGTAGAGTTGCGATTGCTCCATCATCGGAAGGATGGCCACAAACAGCGAATAGCGATTGATCGGCATGCGCCCGACATTCATGTCCACGTCATGCACACTCCAGGGGTTGTACGAACAGGGCCCTGCGGCACCCGCAGGCAGTTTTTTGTAAGCCGATTCGTAATTCAAACACCCCAGTGCAAGTTGTCGAATGTTGTTTCCACAGGACATTCGACGTGCTGCTTCGCGCGCCGCTTGAACGGCCGGTAGCAATAGTCCAACCAAGATCCCAATAATAGCGATCACCACAAGCAGCTCTACGAGCGTAAAGCCCTGACGCTTTGTGCTCCGCATGAGAATTCTCCTAAAACAAGCGGAATAAAAATGAAAATGGCTAAGAGCCCAATAGGAAAAATTATCGATCAAATTAGACTCGCGGTCAAACTTTCAAGCCCCAAAAGTTCCGATTTTTCCGAAAACTCAAAGACTTGTAAGCTAGACTAAACTACCTGCAGCCCGAAACAAGGGGGGAGTATCTTCCCTTGCGGGAGGTTCGACTAGCGGGACAAGGTGATCGGTGTCAAGGATGCCATCAGCCGCATCTTGGTCCGTTCCCGCAGCACCTCGAGCTCGACAGGGTGGCCTGCAGGAGCAAGACCGACCATTTGGACCAAATGCTCATCGTTCTCGACGCTGACACCATCGAAAGTAAGGATGATGTCGCCGTATCGAAGCCCTGCGGTTTCGGCTGGGCTATTGGGTTTGACGACCTTGACCAATGCCCCTCGGGCTTTTTGATTCTGCAAGCCTCCTTGGGAATCCACATTGTAAGCGCGTTCGACACTTACCCCCAAGTAGGACCGCTGCAACTCCCCCCGCTCGATCAGTTGGGTCGCTACTGCAAAAGCTAAATGAATAGGAATCGCAAAACCGATCCCCTCGTTGACCCCCGAGTTGCTTGCGATGGCGGTGTTGATGCCAATGACCTCTCCCCGCAGGTTCATCAGCGGTCCGCCACTGTTTCCTGGATTGATCGCAGCATCGGTTTGAATGAAATCCTGGTACACGATCGACTTGTTTCCAAGTTCGAGGTTCCGTCGCCCTTTGGCACTGACAATCCCAAGACTCACCGAGTGGTTGAGTCCAAAGGGGCTGCCAACAGCAAACACATGTTCGCCGACTTCAAGCGTGCGACTATCCCCTAAACGGCATGCAGCAAGATCGCTTCTGCCAACATCGATCACGGCCAAATCCGTCGAAGGATCCTCTGTGATTTTGACGATTTGCAAGGGCACCGCATCAAACGTTTCGACACGGATGTCTTCCATTTTCGCAGACTGTATCACATGCCGATTCGTCAGCACGTAGTCGCGTCCCTGATGCTCGATGACTACCCCAGCTCCGGCTTCCTCGATTCTTTTGGTTCGGCCTTTGGTTTTTTCCAAGCGTGTATCCAAAGAGACCTCTTGAATCGGCTCTTCTTTGGTCGCTTCGATGTGAACGACAGTAGGAGATACGAGTCGAACGGCCTTTCGCAAGAGCCTATTTTGCTCCTCCCACTGATTGACTTCCTTTGCAAGAACCTCGTACTGTTTTTGACGATCCTTTAAATCTCCAGAAACAGTCGAAAGTGATTGGGCCAAACACCAGGAGTTGAGTAAAACACCCAGGCCTGCGGCGACTGTGCAACAAATGCGTGTGGATCGCATGACACAAAATAGAAAAAGGAGATCTAGAGCGACAGCTACTTACTATAAGCAGCATTCTTCTGGTTATCTCTCGGCTTAATCGAGATGCCTCTAGCAACCTAGCCTAACGCTTCGGCAGAGAATGTCCTATCGATCGATGGACATTGCCAAGGTATCTAAAGATGCCGAACTATCGGCGAGAAAAACGTAGTGCTTGGGTGCCAGGCGGCGGACGCTTTCTGGAACTTTTTCGACTCCATCGTAGCGCACCCTCTGGACGTGACCTGCGAGCATATCCTGGCAAAGTTGCTCATCGGTTTGCTCAACCCACTCGATCTTGCCAGCCCAAGTCAGAGTAGCACGTTCGATTGCCTCGATTTTGCGATCATCCATCGAAGGATCGCAACTGATGATTGCCGTTCCGCCAGCTGCAACGGTTGCAGCACACCTTGCGAAAATTCTCCAGACGCTATCGCTTGCTACAACACGGATGTGCATGGGACTTACGGGCAAGTACCTGCGGTGATTGTCTTGCCCAACCAATCGCAAATGGTCATGCTGCTGAAGGATCTCTTCGACTGCAAAGCGATCGTAATTGACCAAGGCTTGACGCAACTTGCTCAAGTCCGATCCGACCGAGGAATCAACAGCCAGCAACTCCTTGGCAATCCCATCGAATTTGGCCCAAAACTTTTGCAGCATTGGGTTTTGAAGCTTGGGGTTTGCGTCGAAGTTCTGCGGTTGCACAGAAGTCTCCCAGCGGTGCAGAATCGTGACGTAATTCGGGCCACCTGCTTTCGTCCCAGGCCCAAAGGCACTTTTTCCTAATCCACCAAAAGGTTGCCTAAGAACAATCGCACCCGTGGTGGACCGATTGATATACAGGTTCCCTGCGCGAATCTTGCTCTTCCAGACTTGCTGTTCACGGTCATCGAGCGATTCAAGCCCGCTGGTCAATCCATATCCGGTCGCGTTGACGATTTTGATGGCTTCCTCGAGCCTATCGAATCCCATTACCCCCAAAACCGGTCCGAACAATTCCGTGCAGTGGGTGAAACTTCCTGGCTGAACGTTCCATTTCACGCCGGGAGAATACAAGCATGGATTCTCGCCAACTTGGGCGGGCATGACCAACCACTTCTCTCCACGTTCGAGTTCTTTAAGCCCTCTGAGCAGATCCCCCGAGGGTGGCCGAATCAATGGTCCGATCTTCGACGACAGATCCCAAGCCGAGCCGACGCGAAGACTCATGACCGCATCGGTGAACTGATCTTTGAATTCCTGACTTGTGAAAATCTCTCGATCCAATAACGCTAAACTTGTGGCAGAACATTTTTGTCCACCGTGCGAAAAGGCGCTATGGAGAAGATTTTTAATCGCCAGATCGCGGTCGGAAAGACCGCTGATGATCGTCGCATTCTTCCCACCGGTCTCTGCAAGCAGCGGCAATCGCGGATTGGTATCTAGAATCTTCAACGCCGTATCGGTTCCTCCAGTGAGGATCACTCTAGCGATCGATGGATCGCTCAGGAGGATCTTACTGATGGCATTGCCACTTGAGGGTGCAAATTGCAACGCCTCGGGCGGAACCCCTGCCCTCCAAAAACACTGACACAAAAGGTATGCGGGCAAAACCGTATCGGAGGCAGGCTTGAGCAGAACCGTATTTCCTGCGGCCAAGGCTGCGGCGATTCCTCCGCATGGAATAGCGATAGGGAAATTCCAGGGGCTGATGACCACCACTGGCCCTGCAGGACCGACCCCTTTGCCCCTTTGATTCTGAAGATCCAGTGCGCATCGAGAATAAAACTCGACAAAGTCAATCGCCTCACTGACCTCAGGGTCGCTCTCAGATATCGTCTTTCCAGCATCCAAAATCGCTGCGCCGATCAAGTCACCTCGGGCGATACGAATCTCATGGGCCGCCTTGCGGAGAATCTCATAGCGAGAAGTTGGATCCATTGCCCCCCAATCTGCAGGATCGCCTTTGAGACACTCCAGGGCAGACTTCAGTTGCGACTCGTCGGCTTGTTGGTACCTTGCAGCAATGACTCCTGGCCTGGACGGATCGATCGATTCGACCAAACTACCTTGGCCTTGCTGCAGACCTTTCCCGACAGATACCGGAATCGATATCGCCTGCGAATCACAACGAGGCATCCAGTCTTTAACAATCCGCTGCGCCCAAGTTGCATTTTGGGGCAGTGAAAAATCGGTATCGGGCTCGTTGGCAAAATGCTTCCAGCTTGCTGGCACTGGCGGCTGGGTAGGAGGTGTGTTGCGATCCTGAGTTCGCCTTGGATCGCACGGAACTTGATCTATCTTTCGGATCGATTCGATAAACCCGTTTTCCAGCCTTTGCCAAGTCGAACTGCCAACTTGGATCTTAAAGGCGTGCCTGAGGAAATTATCCGGACCGGTGTTCTCGTCCAAACGCCTTATCAGATACCCAATCGCATTGATAAACTCCTCGCGATAACAAGCAGGGGCATAGAGCAAGAGCCGCTGGGATAACTCCAAAATAGCTCGGCGCTGGTGATTGGCCATCCCCTCGAGCATTTCGAACTGCACTCGATCCAGCGACCTGGTGGCAACGGCCAAAACCATTGCGTAGGCAAGATCGAATAGATTGTGAGAAGCGATCCCGAGTTGGACTGCCTCCAGGTGCTTCGAATCCATACCGAACTTGAGCATTCTCTTGTAGTTTGCGTCGGTTTCTAATTTCGACCGATAAGGTGCTTGCGGCCATCCCCGAAGCGAGGCCTCAACGCGTTCCATTTCCATATTGGCGCCTTTGACAATCCGGATCGTCACGCTGCGTCCTCCTCGCTCAAGGCGTTTCTGAGCCCAATGTGTCAGAGACTCTTGCACACGTGCCGAGTCGGGTACATAGGCCTGGAGAGCTATCCCAGCACGAACCTTTTCCATTCCCGGTCGATCCAAAGTCCGCATGAAGATCTCTGCCGTTAGACTCAGATCGCGATACTCCTCCATATCCAAATACACGAACTTGGGAACCTCGGTCTTGTCAGGGCGAACGAACTTCTCCTTGGCCGCCGCGCGGTAAAGCAACTCCAAGCGATCCGAAACCATTCGAATCGTATGCTCGCGAGCCAAGGCGGAGATTTGTGAATAGAGCGTCGAGATCTTGATCGAAACACACTCGATCTCCGGCATCTGAAGGGCCGACAGATACCGGTCTAATCGTTTGCGGCACTCTTGCTCCCCTAATATCGCCTCTCCGAGGAAATTCACATTCATCCGAACCCCTTCGTGAGTGCGTTCCGAGAGGTGTCCTCGAAGTTTCTCTTCTTCGGCGGGCAAGATAACATTGGCGGTCTCTTTGCGCATCTTCTCCTTGACCAGAGGTACGGCTACACCTGGAAGATATTCACCGAAGGACTGAAAGCCCTTCAAAAGCGCTTGATCGAACATGCTGAAGAATCGGGGGACTCCCTGCACATCGAGAATATGAACCATTTGGTCGACCACCCGACCGGGTGAATTGCTTCGAAAGCTCTGGTCGGTGATCTGCGTCAGGGTCGCCTTGTCCTCAGGGTGCTCAAGCATCCGATCCAATTCAGCCTGCTGGCGTCTCTCGGCAGGTGTCTGCAACTCCGAAGCCCTTTTTTGCAAGGCTTTGGCCAATTCGATGGCGGCCTGTTCGAGGCGATGATCGTCGATCGATAATGCACCTAGATAAAACTCCGGTGGCAGTACCTTTTCAACACTTTGGACGCTTAAGCTTGAAGTGGTTGTCATATCTATTGTTGGAGCTCACAAAAACCTAGGATGCGAGCGTTGTATTAATCGAGCCAATCGTTGTCTCGCAATCGCTCCGGTACGTACTTTTCGGTCACATAACTAATATCGCGGCTGATCAAGGCCTCGACTTCCAACTTGAAGTCGTTTGTCAGCATCTGTTTGATTTCCGCTTGCCAATGCTTCTTCTCGGAAAACCAAGGGTAGGATGCGATCTGTTTGGCTCGTTTTTTGTCCTTGTCGTCGAGCTTGATCGTCACGTTTTCCTTGAGTTGGCAACGTACAAAATCGCTGCTGCGGAGCCCGACAAACTTCGCCTCGGGTACGGCCATACGCATGCTCTCAAAGGCCAAATTGATCGAGCCTTGTTTGATCACCGAATAGATGTAGTATCCCCACGGATCATTATCCAACAGGCAAAAAACCGGTAGCTTGTATTCGGTGTGCAAACGATAAAGCATCCGTCGAACACCGCGCGATGGCTGACCGGCTCCGTGCGAAACGATGCACTTGTGCTTCTGCCAAAACTTGTCCTCGTTGAAGCGTTGCCAAACCGTCCCCTTTTCGACATGCAAGATAAACTTCGCGTCGCATCGTTTGATCTTCAAGCGGTCAGGTTCGACGATACTGGGGATCGGGTAGCCGGCAGCTCCCATCCGCGATGCGTCCAGCTCGTTTTCTCCGTCGATAACCACTAGCGGTCCGGCTAGATTGCCACGGGGCTCCGCATACAAATGGAGTTCCTCCCGCATCGCTCCAGTGATGACTTCCAAATCCTCGATGATTGTGTCCGACTCGCTCTGATCCTCGAAGGTGTTTTCCTTGGTACCCTCGATGTTATGCTTGAGCATGTAGTACATGCCCCGGATACTCGTCGATTTGCCTTGACGAATCAATCTCGAACAACCACTCCCGACGAGGATCGTCTGCATATAAGCTCGAGCTTGATTGAGGTTAAAAAGCTCTCTTCGATTCGTCTTACCCCCCATTTCGATGAGCCGTTTTCGGCGGTTGTAGTGCGAATTGGACAAAGATCGAGACGGGACATCCAAATAAGGATCTCGCCGCTTCTTGGCCACCTCGGCCACCGCCGCTGCGAGCCGCTGCAGCTTGGTCATCGTCTCGACATCCCGACCCTTGATCGGAACCTCCTTGACGACCTCTTCCTCAACCGACTTTTGCCTTGCTTTTTTCGCCATCCTTTTTCCCCATGAAAGTGCATCAAGATTCACAAGTTTTACTGATCTTTGGAGTTCCTGGCTAGCACCAAGGGGCCATGGTGTGATTTAATCAAGGCTTGATCGGTGTCTAAACCGCTTTGAATTCCAAAAACCGCTGTTCCCCTTGCTCCTTTCTGCACCGATGGAAATGGATTTCTTCAAGCTCGCTGCCTGGCTCACCAGAGCTTGCTTGTGGATGCTTTTACCGAACTTGGTCTGGGCTCAAGACTCCCTCAAAGAACGTCACTCTCGGTGGATCGAATCGGCACCACCTGGAATCAAGCGATTGATCGATCTGGGCGATGTCTCCTTCGAGGCCGACGATCGCGAGTTGGCTGCAAGGAAAAAACAAGGTCTAGCGAAGTTTACCTTCGACTACCAATACAGATACCGAATAATCGGCACGCGAAGAACCATCGCACGAGACTCCCAGGAACCTACAGTCGTTGTTGTTGCAAAGATCCAGCTAACAGACCTGAAGCTTGCCCATCGGGTTTTTATCCTATCGACCTTCGATCCCAAAGATCCATGGAAATCTCCGCTCTTGCAACACGAGTTCGACCACGTATCGATCAGCACCGATCCAAGACTACGAAGTCTGCTTAAAAACTATCTAGGAACACCACTCGAGATCCAGCTTGCTCAAGCCCCCCCCGATGATCCCGACCCTAAACCACAGGACATTCGGATCGACCAAGAGATCCAACGAACCATGCAAAATAGAGTCAAGGAGATCGAGCGAATCACCCAGTCCCTCAACGATCTCTTCGACAAAGAATCCAGTGATGGAGTACGAAGCATCTCGCAACGAGAACGATTCTTCTCCGATTTCTTTACGGTGGAAACTCTCAAAAAATTGGACTTCAAGAGCCCCGAAATATTCGAGGAATACACCAAAGTGATCTCCAAGTCGCAGTGGCAAGAACATTACAGTCTCAACGCGCCACTTTAGCCCAAGAAAGCTTGAATGGAATCGCTCGAAACTCAACCGAATCGACTCAATCGATGGCTTCTGACCAGTGGAGCATTCTTCCTCCACTTCCTCTCGCTGGGCTTCGCTGTCTTCCCGTTGCAGACCCATCTGCGACAGATACACACCGCGTCCGTAGCAAGTATCCTTGCAAGCTTAATCCCAGTGGCAGGAGTCTTAACCTTTTTTCTTTTTAGGTTTGCAGAGCGAAGGCAATGGACTAAGTATCCCGGACGATTGCTTCTGGCTGCCGCACTAAGCGCTGGAGTCTTGCAATTGGTTCTGGGTATCCAGTTGGCCAATTGCCAAGCCGCTCGCAATGTCTTGCCCGGATTTATCGAAACCGCAATATGCTTACTAATGCTCGCCTGCGCGCACGCTTGCTGCATGAATCTTTTGAATCATCTTGCAGTGGCTAATCTAGGCAGTCATGCCTATTCGGCTCGAGCCGCCGGTAGCGCCGGCTACATGGTCGCTATCCTTGCAACGGCTGCAGTCCTCTCAGATGAAACGATGGTGCTTGAGTACCACCTGTTTTTGGCCGCCACTTGCGCTTTGGCTCATATCGCATTTATCGCTGGAACCCTTTTGCTCGGAAGTTTTTCCGTGGCAAAAAAATCATCGAGTCACAACACTTCGGAAAAGATCGAAGAAAAACAAACTACGCAAGCAGCAGCTTCGGCACAACCGTGGCGATGGCAAGCACTGATCGTCCTGGTGAGCTTAACCTCCTTTTGTGAAGGTGCTTTCGGCCTTTATTCGCACGAGTTTCTGACGACCCATTTTGGGGATCTTGGTTACTATCTGTTCGCCACATGCATTATGCTCGAGACGATTCTGCTGGTGTGCCTGCCTTTTATGCCAAAGCTTCGCAAGCATCTTTTGTTCGTCGGTCCGCTTGGCTGGATGCTTTTGCTCATTGGATGTTTGATCGCTCAAGCCGGTTGGCCTATTTTCGGAGTTTTAGCCCTGGCCATGGCCCTGAACTGTCCGTTTCAAGTTTCCTGCAACGAAAACGCCCATGCCATTAGGCCTCAAGTCACGGGACTTGCAACGATCGCCTTGGCTCAAACCGCTGGCATATTCTGCTCCCAATGGGCTTCGGCTCTCCTGAATCGATTCCCCTTGGGCATCGCTACGTCTAAGCCGTGGATCAACCTTTGGTGCTTGGCCCTTGGGGTCTCTTTGGTGGGAATGACTCTTGCAGTGCTTGTTCAACGCCAAGACCGCCGCTCTGCCGAGAAAGGGCCTCGATCTGATAATCATGGAGCTGAACACTGATACCCTGACCCATGCAGCGCACAGAGATCAGCAAGCGAAGTTGGTTCTCACGACGAATCACAACCCCCTCGAAATCTTTGAAAGGACCCGACTTGATCCTAACTGGATCTCCCGGCTCGAGTTTCGCTTCAGGGAATATCGGCTCCCCTGTTTGTATCGCTCTGTGGATCCGAGAGATATCCTCCACAAACTCAACATGGTCAGAAACCTGCAATGTCTTGCAAACCGAACCGGTGGCAATCGCGTCGTACCTAGTTTTCTGGTCACCGTATAGAAATACGTAGTTGGTGAACAATGGAACGAAAGCCGTTCGAGCTCTACCTTGCGGGCTTCGGTATCGCTTCTCCACTACAGGTGCATAAAAAGGAATCTCTTCCTTGATGAGGCTTCGCATGAGCTTCTTCTCACAGCGAGGAAGCGTTTGCATAGCCCACCAACTGCGACCGTTTTCTGCGACAAGCGATTCCAAAGATTCGAAAAGATTCTCTGGGAAAATGTCCTTCTCTTTTTTTAGAAGTGGCATCGAACTGGAATCCTCCCTATAGATCCAAAACAAAGGGCGCAGACCGCTGAGTTCTATCGTATCGAACGGGCCGATCTTTTCAAAGCCTTTCGCATATGTAACCCAAGCAAGCTAGCCGAGACCCGGCCAAACCTGATAGCTCGCGAAGGTGTTATAACCGTCAATCGTGTAGTCTATAGGAAGGATTTCTCCCTCAAAATGATCTAGCGGAAATTTGGTACATGTCGATACACTCCAAGCGAGTCCGCTTGGACGTTTGGTCTCCCAAGAACCGGCTCGAAGAACCTATACGTTCAGGATTCAAGCGTTCATCGGGTAAGGATGCCCATCATGATACAAGGCAAAGACTCAAGTGTCGCTCAACGATGGATCCTACGATCCGTCTTTACTTGCTTGCTACTTAGCGGTTGCCAAGCATCCCGATACACCGAACGCTTCGGACTCGGCTCGATCGATCGTCAGAAGGCCAAAGCCGCAGAATTCGATCCTTATCCTCTGAACGATATCGCACCGAGCGTCGTCGGTGGACGGCCTCCCGGATTCTTCAATCCACTGGCCGAACCCCGTCGCAATGAATTGATGGGTAAAAACCCGTCCTATAGCAACGGTTATCCGACCCGTTAGCGGGCCGATCGAACTCTCGATAGATTCACTGACCGCGCAACTCTATGGCAAGCCTCGCCGCTTCAAGGGCACTGTCAGCCAATACCGTCAAGTGCCCCATCTTGCGACCCGACCTAGCTTGGGCTTTGCCGTAGAGGTGCAAGTGCGCATCTCTATGGGCCAAGACCTTTGTCCAATCCGGAGCCTTGTCTCCCGTCCAAAGATCCCCCAGGAGATTGACCATGGCCGCTTGGCGACACACCGAGGCGTCTCCAAGGGGTAAATTGCATACGGCCCGAACCTGTTGTTCGAATTGACTCACCGCGCAAGCCTCGATGGTCAAGTGCCCGGAATTGTGCGGGCGCGGCGCAAGCTCGTTGACCATCAATGCCCCATCCTTGTCAACAAACATCTCTACACACACTAAGCCCTCGAGCATAAGCGACTCGGCAATCCCCTTGGCAATCTCTAATGCCTTAGCCTGCACATGACAAAGCTCACCGATAGCTGGCACTGTCGTCAAATCCAAAATGTGGTTTCGATGCGAATTGGTGAACATCGGATAAGCCTCAACTTGGCCAGCCGGATTTCTCGCAACCAATACCGATACTTCAGCAACATACTCGATCCATTTTTCAGCGATCAATGGCTCGGGCCCTAACAATTCCAATGCATCGTTTCCCTGGGTTGCATTGCTGACTTTTCGCTGACCCTTGCCATCATATCCGCCGGAAGCTGTTTTGATGACCATAGGCCAACCGAGCAAGCCCGCGGCGCTCAACACGTCGCTATAACTGCGAACCTCATGGAAGGGCGTTACGGGAAATCCAAAGTCCCTGAGGGTGGACTTCTCTTTGAGCCGATTTTGTGCAACGGCTAGAACCTGATGGCCTGGCCGTATTGGAACAAACTCCTGAGCCGTCTCGACGGCGATTAACGGTATGTTTTCAAACTCAAGGGTCGCGACATCAATCCTCTTGGCAAAGGACTTGACCGAATCGACATCCCGGTAATCGGCCACAATGCTTTGAGCCGCAACTTGTGCCGCAGGACTCTCTGCCTCGTCGGTATAAACGACGACTTGGTATCCAAGCCTCTGTGCCGCTTGGCAAAACATACGACCGAGCTGGCCGCCCCCAAAGACTCCGATCGTACCCCCGGGCAAAACGACCTTGTTTCGATCACTGGTCACGCGGAACGACGTCATCCATCACACCCTGGGTTTGCTTTTTATGAAACTCCTCAAGCCGATGCTTGAGCTTCTCGTCCTGGAGGGACAAGATCCGTACGGCCAAAAGAGCGGCGTTTTTGGCGCCCGCTGTACCGATCGCCAATGTTCCAACTGGAACTCCACCAGGCATTTGAACGATGCTCAAGAGGGAATCCAATCCCGAAAGAGCTTTGCTCTGAATCGGGACTCCCAAGACCGGCAAGAGCGTGCTGGCTGCAACCATCCCGGGTAGATGCGCCGCTCCCCCCGCACCAGCGATAATGATCTCGAGCCCTCGACCCTCGGCTCCTTGGGCGTACTCAAACATCCACTGCGGAGTGCGGTGTGCCGAGACGACCAAGTGCTCATACTCGACATGGAATTGATCGAGAATGGCACAAGCTTCACGCATCGTCGACCAATCGCTTTGGGATCCCATAATGATCCCGATCTTTGCCTTGGTTTTTTTAAGCAATTCCAGCACTTGCGCAACCTTTCACGTCGGTCGTGGATCAGTGGATCAATCGGGGGAAATCATCGAAGGCCCATCCCCAAGGGTCTTCTCATAACGACCATCCCCAGACTTGACATACTTGGTAAATCCATGCTTGGCCAGTTTGTCATCACTGACGGATTTTTTCATCGCTCCATCGGACCACAAACCACCGATCGCAGTCCGGGCTGGAATCCTTCGAATCCGAACACCCGTGTCCGGATGTCGCACCAAAGGTGCTTCGCTCATCTGCTGAAAAAATTCGTAAGTTGCACCGTCGGTGCCGTCCTCTCGGATCTCTTCGTAAACGTAGATTGGCATAAGTCAACCGATTGCTCAAGAGCCCAAAATGGCCGGCATGGATCCTCCGACCAAAACTGCAAAATCTCGTTTCCATCCTAAACAGATTCTACGGTTTGGGCTATAGCTGAGCGGGTCTAAGATAGGCTCGGGCCGTTAAAGTCGGTGCATTTGGCTTTTGCGGATCAAATTATTTGACCGAAACGGGCCGAGGTGACCTCTAGACCCTGAACAAATCGAAAGCCTTGAATCACACTGTTTGGATCGATCTGATCCGACCCGATTCTTCCGTACACAATCTTCGAACCTATTCATGAACCGCGCATTGCTTGCTGCTACTCTAAAATTTTTGCTATGCCTAGCTCCATCGATCGCCCTGGCTCAGCGAACGGACACCCGACCCGATGTCGGCATCGCCGATCATAAAATCAACGACTTTCTTCTGACCAACGCCCGCGTCATTCTTGAACCAGGCGTCGTTCTCGAATCGGCATCGATCTGGATCGAAAACGGCAAGATCATCCAAGTCGGTACTTCGATCCAGCCTCGCGAAGGCCTTCGCGTGATCGATATGGCCGGCAAGTCAATCTACTCAGGTTTGATCGACGTCGGACTCGAAACCGATTTGCCAGAATTTACCGCCAAGGGTGGTACGCCCCACTGGAACCCGGAGATCACCCCCCAACGCTCCGTAGCCACTACCGCCGAATCCCTGTCGAATCTCCAAGCCCTTCGACGTGCTGGGATCACGACCGGGCTGTTCGCCCCTAAGGACGGGATCATCAAGGGAACAAGCGTCCTTGAATGACCTCGGATTCGCCGCTGGCAGCCAATGTGCTTCGAAGCGACACGACGATGCACGTGAGATTGACGGTTTCTCGTAACCGAGGATCTGCCAGCTATCCATCGAGTCCCATGGGGGCCGTGGCTCTTGCTCGACAAACGTTTCTCGATACCCAATGGTACGACGCTGCCATGAGAGCTTATCGCGCATCGCCAGATTTGCCTAAACCCGAATCGGATACGGCCCTTGATTCGATCCAGCAACATATCGCATCGGGCAAACTCTTCATCTTCGATACCCCTAACGAACAATACGCACTTCGAGCCGATTCCTTTGCCAAAGAGTTTGGTTTGAAGATCCTGCTCAAGGGCTCCGGCCAAGAATACCAACTGATGGATCTGATTTCCAAAACCGGTCGAACCTTCATTCTCCCAGTGAACTTTCCTAAGCCACCTAACGTCGGGACGATCGAAGCGGTCTTGGACACCGAACTCGAAGAACTCATGCACTGGGAGATCGCTCCAGAAAACCCAGCTCGATTGGATCGCGCAGGAGTCCCCTTCGTCTTGACCTCCAGCGGGTTGTCTGATCCATCAGAGTTTGTCGCTCAGATCCGTAAGGCTATCACGCGAGGACTCGATCCGACCAAGGCGCTTGCGGCAGTGACCACCAAACCGGCTGAACTCTTGGGAGTGGCCGATCAAATCGGGAAAATCCGCCCAGGCTACTGGGCCAATATCATCATCGCCAACGGCGATCTTTGGGACCAAAAAACACGTATCGAAGAAGTCTGGGTGCGAGGCAATCGACCCGCTGCGGCTTACAAAAATGAAAAGGATATCGATGGACTCTGGGATATATCTATCCTCGACGCTCGAACTCTAGGCGAGCCGAACAAACCACCCTTTGAAAAATTCCAAGTCTCCATCAAAGACTCACTGAAAAAAGTTGCCGCTACGCTCCTTTTGCCACCTTTGCCCGAGCCACCCGCCAAAGCACCCGCTGAGGATGCAGGCAAGGAACCCGCAGCAGCAAACGATGCCGTAGCAAAAGATGCGGAGCCAAAACCCAACGAGACCAAAGAAGAACCGAAGAAAGACACCCATCGATCGATCAAGACGACCGCAACGCGATGGTCGGATCTGACTCTTAACGCCAAAACGTCTGCCAAAGAACTTCTCGCAAATTCCGCAGCGGATCCAAACCCAGAAAAATCCGAATCCTCCGATTCAAATGTCGCTCTAGTATCGATGGCCCTGATCGGCACGGGTGATCATCCACCAGCACTCGTCGGAACCATCCAACTTCCCGATGGCACCCAGTGGACTGTCCGAGGTACCAAAGCCCCGTCGGACGAACCAAAAAAGGAAGACAAGAACAATGACTCCAAAAAGGACAAGGATAGCAAAGAAAAGGAGTTGGCACTGATTTCAACGATGCGATATCCGTTGGCATCCTTTGGACTCGAATCGATCCCTGAACAACCCCAAGTCTTGGTCATTCAAAACACAATCCTTTGGACTGGTGGGCCCGCAGGTATCCTACGCGATGCGGACATGATTGTCAGGAATGGTAAGGTCGATGCGATCGGGATCGATCTGCCGGTGCCTGAAGGTGCTCAAATCATCGATGGATCAAAATACGAAGTCAGCCCTGGACTCATCGATTGCCATTCCCACATGGCTACCGATAGCGGTGTGAATGAAGGTACCCAAGCTGTCACCGCAGAAGTCCGTATCGGAGATTTCATCAACGCCGAAGATGTCACGATTTACCGTCAACTCGCAGGCGGGCTGACTTCCGCCAATATCTTGCACGGTTCTGCCAACCCCATCGGTGGGCAAAACCAAGTGATTAAACTGCGGTGGGGAATGCCCTACGAAGAACTCAAGTTCCAAGGAGCACCAGCGGGTATCAAGTTTGCTCTGGGTGAAAACGTCAAGCAGAGCAACTGGACTGACACGAGCCGAACTCGTTACCCCCAGAGCCGTATGGGGGTAGAACAACTCTTCCGAGAACGTTTCAATGCCGCTCGGGAGTACGAGAGGAATTGGAAGCAGTGGAATTTGGCACCTAAGGGGCTGCCTCCACGACGCGATTTAGAACTCGATGCCATCGTCGAGATCTTACGCAAAGAACGTTGGATCCACTGCCATAGTTATCGACAAGACGAGATCCTGGCTCTCATCCGCGTTTGCGATGAATATGGAATCACCATCGGTTCGCTCCAGCACATCCTCGAAGGATACAAAGTTGCCGAAGCGATCGCTAAACACGGTGCGACTGCCTCATCGTTCTCCGATTGGTGGGCTTACAAACTCGAAGTCTACGACGCGATCCCTCACAACGGAGCCTTGATGCACCAGCAGGGGATCGTCGTCTCGTTTAACTCCGATGACGCAGAACTCGGACGACACATGAATCACGAAGCGGCCAAAGCGGTCAAATACGGAGGGGTTGATCCTCACTCGGCCCTTCAATTCGTGACACTCAATCCAGCCAAACAACTTCGTATCGATAAACAGGTTGGATCTCTGGAAATCGGAAAGGACGCTGACTTTGTTCTCTGGAGTGGGTCTCCACTGTCGGTTCGTTCGCGATGCGAACAGACTTGGATCGATGGTCGCAAGTACTTTGATCGACAAACAGACGCACAGATGAGAATTCGCGACGCTCAGCTCCACAGCAAGCTGGTGCAAAAGGTACTCGAAAGCGGTGAGGCTTCCGGCGATCGCAGCTCCCTGGCTGATGACCCTTCACGCCTCTGGCCAAACCACGACGAATATTGCCACCACCATCACGATGAGCAGCATCATGAGGAGCACGAATAATTAAACCAACATGACAACAACTAAC
Source organism: Planctomycetaceae bacterium (assembly GCA_021298315.1). Lineage (GTDB taxonomy): Bacteria > Planctomycetota > Planctomycetia > Pirellulales > Pirellulaceae > JBKCUI01. Next base: position 6,529 of record JAJTFC010000036.1, on the reverse strand, counting down.
TTTTTATCTTTCAAAATGTACCAATCCTTCGTATCGCTTTATTCATCGTTGCTGGTCCTGGCTTTGACTCACCTGACTTTGGGCTCAGACCAAATCCCGGGAGCTCCGCAAACCAAGCCGATCCTGATACAAAATGCCGTTTTGCACACGGTGTCCAACGGCACCCTGATCAACCATTGCATCCTGCTCAAGGAGGGTAAGATCGCGCAGATTGAACCGGTCATCGCTGCCCAGGAGAGTTACGAAGTCATCGATGCCCAAGGTAAACATGTTTATCCAGGCCTATTCGATTCTCTCTCCTACCTTGGCCTTGTCGAAGTCGACTCGATCAATGCGTCGATCGATAATGCCGAAGTCGGCAGCCTCAATCCCAACGTACGGGCCGCGACGGCTTTCAATCCTGACTCCGAGGCGATTCCCGTAGCCAGAGCCAACGGAGTGCTCTTCTCGCTGGTAAGTCCCACGGGTGGTTTGGTTTCGGGGCGTGCTGCTGTGATGCAACTCGACGGATGGACTTGGGAGGATATGACCGTGCGAGCAGATACATCCATGACCATCCAATGGCCTCGATTCGGTGGTGCGCAAGGACGTGGACGAGGCCCCCGAGGCCAGCGAGATGCCGAGTCGGGCGAGTCAGAAAGCTCGGATCGGCTTAGTCCTCTTCACGAGATTATTCGCGAGACGCGAGCTTACATGAAAGCCAAAGTATCGGATCCCAAAACGAGCATCGATATGCGTCTCGAAGCGATGATTCCGATCGTCGAGGGAAAAACGCCCGTAATGATCGTGGCCAACTCGCTCAAGCAGATCCAAACGGCAGTCGCGTTTTGTCAACTCCACGGCCTAAAGATGATTCTCTACGGTGGTGCCGATGCGGCACACTGCAGTCAACTGCTCAAGGAAGCCAATATTCCAGTGGTGCTCTCTGCAGTGTATCGACTTCCTAGCCGACGCGATGCGGCTTATGACTCCATGTACGCTTTGCCAGCGAAACTTCAAACCGAAGGAATCCGCTTTAGCATCGCCAGCGAAGGCCGTTTTGGTGCCTCAGGGGTCCGCAATCTACCCTACAACGCTGCGGCAGCATGCGGATTTGGACTCGATCCAGAAGTGGCCCTCCGTTCGATCACTTTGTCACCAGCCGAAAATCCTCGAAACAGCCACCGCCGTTGAGCACGCGTGGATCCAAGGTCGCAAAGTGGATCTGTCTAGCAAACACACCGATCTGTACGAAAAATACAAAATAAAATACCAACGCCTCAAATAATCCAACCACATCGTTGTAGGCACATTCTTCTGCGCCGTCCGCCGGCAGGCGGCGTGGCAAGAGCCATTTATGAAGTTACGCTCGCTCTGATTCCAAGCGATGATTTCGGAGAAATCATCGACAATCGTCCGCCAATGGCGGACGCAAGATCCGCGCTCAAGCAAACAATCCGCTGATGCGTAGATGCTGGTCATAATGTGCCGTAGCTACAAGCCCCTTGGCGGCGTGGATATCCATGTCGCGGGCTAAGCTGGGCAATCCCGCGCGGTGAATTTCTTTTTCCTGAGTGGCATTAAAAAAGAGCAAAATCCCACCCGAGGAACCTCCCGATACGGCCGTTACGGTCGCGTCGTTCAGTGCTGCTGTACGATACAGCAGTCCTCCAGGGATACCATCGCAGACATGGGACTTAACCAATGCTCCATCGGCCCAGTTGAATCGAAGCAGCAGTGGTTCATGGACTGCACCAAAAGGGTTGCTACCCTTATGTGTGCCCGCCGCGAAAACTTCATTGCCATTGGGAGAGATCGCCAAAGACCGCACGCCTCCAAATTCAGCGTTTTGTCCCTTATTCGGATTGTAGAGCGTCGCTCCATCGAGAGTCCGAACCATCGAGCGATCTTCGAGTTTCCAAACGTTGATTTTCCCCATCAAATCGCCCGTCAGAAGATGTTTTCCATCGGGATGGAACGCCGCACTATAGATGTGTCGCTCATGAGCAGGCCACTCGTGGACCTTCTCCCCTGTATCGGTCTTCCACAACCGGATCACGCGATCATTCCCAACCGACACGGCCAAAGTTCCATCCGGTGAAACTTCCACCCCCCGAATCCATCCTTGATGAGCATCGACGGCACGGATGATTTTCGGTTCGGCATCCAAGACCGACCACCAGATCAACCTCCCCTCGCATCCCCCTGAAATCAATTGATCTCCTGCTTTGTTGTAGCTAAGTGTATGCACCCAGCTATCATGCCCCTTGAGGATGAGTTTTTCTCCATTGGCCATGTTCCAGAGCTGGAGATGGTTGTCTTGAGACGTGCTCACGCACTGCTGGCCCGTAGGAGAGATTCGACAAGCGATCAATGGGGAATCGGCTTTCCATTGATGCAAGACATGCGATTTGGTGATGTCCAAATCGATCATACCAGCACCTTCCATATCGGTTCTGCTGCCGGGTCTGCAATAGGCAATTCTCGACCATCGACGATCAGCGATTGACTCGAGTCGACTCCGACAGCTCTTAGAATCGTATGGAAAATATCTCCGTGATCGACTTGCCCCTCGGTAACCTCTGTCCCCTCTGCATTGGTCTGACCGAAAACGCCGCCTCGAGCCACTTTGGCACCAGCCATAACGACCGACCAGGCCTTGGACCAGTGATCGCGTCCATAGTACAAATTGATATTCGGGGTGCGACCAAATTCACTCAGCACGACGACTAAAGTTTTTTCAAGCATCCCTCGCTGGGCCAAATCCTCGATGAAGGTCGCAAATGCGATATCGAACTCTCCGACTTGTTCGATGTGGAAGTTGAAATTGTCGTTGTGAGTATCGTAGTTCGAATGCGTGATCTGAACGAAGGAGACACCATTTTCAAGCAGTCGTCGAGCAACCAAACATTGGCGTCCCAGTTCGCTTTGACCATAAAAATCCTGGGCTGCTTGAGGCTCTTTGCTAACGTCAAAGACCTCTCTGCGCTCCATGAGCTTAAGGGCTTGCTCGTAGGAGTGGGTATAAGCATCGGTGACTGCGGATCGACGTTGGCTTAGGTACTGCTCGTTGATCTTTCGACGCAACTCATGGCGACGCGCTTCGGCATCGGCAGCGATCGCATCGGGCTTGCTCGAATTCTGTGGAGGCTTGTCGCCCCCCAAATGGATGCTGTTGAACTTGGGCCCCAGATAAGCCGCCTCGTTGCCTCGGCCACCACCACCCCCCGGGGTGACGATGATATGGCCAGGCAACCCCGTTTGGTCATCATGGAGCATCTTGGCCGCCACGGATCCCACTTGCGGATACTCTGCCGAAGGGGTCTGACGACGCCCGGTAAGCATCATATAAGCTCCCTTGCCGTGGTCGTCTTCGGAGGTGTTCACACCTCGCAAAAGACATAGGTGATGCATCTGCTTTGCTGTCTTGGGCAAGAGTTCGCAGATATGAATCCCCGGTACGCTCGTCGGGATCGCTCGAAATGGGCCTCCGGTTCGTGTCGATGGTTTGGGATCCCAACTCTCAAGCTGGCTCAAACCGCCATGCATGTTGAATACCACGACGCGATAATCGTTCTTGGATATCGGGCTTCCGACCGCTCGATGCGAAAGCGATGCGACACCGCCGAGAAAGCTCGCCGCACCGATACCCGTACTAGCGGTCGCGAGAAACTTTCGACGATTGACCGCGTGATCCACTCCACCACAGGCGTATCGAGCTAGCTTGGTCATGGTTTTATTTCCTCGAATTGGATTTCAACAAAAAATTCTTTGGATGGTTTGGGCGACTAAGGATAGAGGCGGAATTCTACACCAGCAAGAATCCCCCAGACCAGCTCATGGATCACCGCCGGCTTGGTCTCTGGACTCTTGCTAATCATCTCAGGTATCCATTGTAGTTCGACTGCTTGGGCACTGCGGGCCAGCAAACCCCGAGTGAGTATTTGGGTTGCGGTCTGGGCATCCGGGGCCTGGATAGCAAGATGGGTCAGATTGTTTCCACTGGGTGCTGCCCATCCGTAGATCGATCCTCCATTGGCAACGAACAAGGCTTGGTCTGGCGATGCAAAAAAATCATCGCTGGTTTGCCCGACGCCCGAGGAATAAAGGTTCGAGAAAGTATCGATCGTCCCTTGGAGCTTATCCCTTGCGGCTCGAACCATTCGCAACGATCGAGCTTGTTGCTCGATGACTAGCTGATCGGCAGGAAGATCCGCAGCCAGAGGTGAACTCTTATCGAGTTCTGCACGCTCATTGGCAACGTAACCCGCATGGACATTCGTCGCCGTAAGGATCGACCAGCCAAACTGCTCGGGACTCAGAGCTCGTTCGGGTGCTATGGCAAATACCGCTTGGCAACTCTCTTCGACCTCAGCTCTTAGCAAAGAGCACTCTTCAGAAACCTTGGCGATGAGTGTTTCCGCCTTTTGTATCGAAACTTTGTGGGTGTCGATAGCCGCTTGCTGAGCTTGAACCTTACTGGTCGCCGCGGCATACTGCGTCTTGTTCTCTTCAAACTTCTTTTGCATGTCTGCCAGCGTCGCTTGCATTTGCTTCATCTGCGTATCAACTGTACCTAGCTGAGCGTCTTTGGCTATCAAACTCGACTCGAACTGAGCGATCGCCGAATCGATGGAGGTTGGATCCGCCAGCAGTGCCTTGCTCTCGGCAAGCTGGGTCTTGGTTGCCACGAGTTTCTCTTTGTGGGCAACAAGTTCCTTCCACTTGCCAACGATAGGCTCAAGCTGCTTATTGGTTTGATCGATGGCTCCTTGAAGGCTAGCCATAGCCTGCTCGACGGCCACCTTCTCTTGATTGGCTAGACTCAACGTTTCCTGCATCGGTGTCATTTGAGTGGCTAGTTGCGCCAGTTGGGATTGGGAGCCGACGACCTCCGCACTTCGATCGAACCAAGTCATGACTCGTTCTAGACGCTGCGCACGTTCCGAGAGCATCGAAGCGGCCCGCCGCGATACTTGAAAAGCCTCACGAGCTTGAGTCATGGCCACATCGGCTTGGCGAAGTTGCTCTTCGAGTGGAACGAGTCGATCGACGATCGCTTTCCATTCGCCTCGTTTGGTCTCTTTGACCCCTGCAGCCCCATCGCGTGCGGCTGTCGCAGCGACGACCGCCTGCTCGGCGGCGGTGACTTGAGGTTTGAGAGATTCAACCTTAGCCCTGGTGCTTGCAATGCTGTTTTGGATATCCGGATCGTCACCCAATGCTTTGGCTTGTTCGAGTTTCTGCGCTGCTTCGTCGAGCAATGCGACCTTTTGAGCGATGGTTTTGTGCGCGATTGCTGCTTTATCCAACGCCGCAGCGGCCTCGGCCAACTTCTTACTTGCATCGTTAAAACCGGCTTCAGCCCCATCGAGCTCAGCCCGAACGGCGATTCGAGATTTCTGAACTTCCCGCCAAGCATTCCCGGATGTCTCGAAGGCAGTCTGTTTTTCCTTCCAAGCCGCTTCGGCAGGAGCGATGAGTCCCTTTGCATTCGAAAGAGCTTCGGTGATTTGAGCCCGCCATGCGAGTGCTTCAGGTGCTTGGACCTGCAAAACGCCTCGAGCATCCACAAGCTTATGGATCGGTGCAAGACGCCCTCGCTTGTAGGTTTCGCTTAACGCGATTTGTCGCAAGACCGAAGAGACGTTGAATTGAGACTCGATAAGAGAGTCGGTCAGGAGTTTGAGCAGCTCTGGGTTGCTCGCTGGGTTGTCAAATTGATGCATGTCCAGCGGATGGACCAACCCCCGGCCAAACATGATAGCCCAAAGTCGATTCGCCCAATTTTCGGAAAAGACGCGGTTGGAGGCCTGAAGCTGGGAAGCCAGCAATGCCCGACGGCTTTGGACCGGTGCATTGGGCAGTCCCCCAAAAGTACCTTCGCGGGCTGTGGCCTCATAACGCTCATCGGGAGCCAAATAGGATTCGAAATGCTCACTTTGGCCTGGCGCTCGGCTGGCCGATCGAAACGGAACTCCTTTATTAAAGACCGACTCGAATGGGGCATCGCCGGCAGCTTTTTCGATATACATCTGTAACTTTTGCTCGGCCCCCTTGTCGTCGGTCGTTTTCCCTTCAAGCAATGAGCTCGCCGAGACATAAGCCAGTAGGCCGTGGTAGTCGATCTGAAGATAATCCTCGACTTGCGGGTGGTCGTGGCACTGAGCGCACTGAAGATCCTTGCCAAAAAAGACTCGTCCGACATCCCGAGCAATCGCGTGCGAGTCGCCACCCCGTTCTAAAAAGAATCGTTGCTGGGCCCGAGCGGATTTGTTCCACCAAGTGCTCTGGACGATGCCTCTTAGCATCGCATCCAACGGTGTATTCGAGTCGACAGAGCTTCGCAAAAACCCGATCCAAGTCGCGCGATCCACATGCTGATAAGCCCGGCGTTGCACGAGAGTCTTGTCGTACCAATCGACCAGCCTTTCGCGATGAAGCGGATCGGCCAAAAATCGATCGACCCAGCGGGCCCAACGATCCTGGGCAGGCTCTGCCAAAAAAGCATCGATCTCCTCGATCGTCGGAACCGTGTTTCTTAAATCCA
>JAJTFC010000158.1 GCA_021298315.1 Planctomycetaceae bacterium | reverse complement strand
GACTGATCCGACTGATCCGACTGATCCGACTGATCCGACTGATCCGACTGATCCGACTGATCCGACTGATCCGACTGATAAAAACCACGTAATAACGTCCGATAATGTTTATTATGTTCGGTTTACAGCAGGGTTTTCCCTGGTTTTTTAAGCCTTTTATGGTTTTCGGCGTTTGGTGCGGTTTTGGTATCTGCGGGCAAAACAGTTTACTCAATCCGAACCACAAGCATGGCCGCTAGAATCTTGTTTTTCGGAATTTTCGTTATCATCGTTCTGGTTGCCCAAAGCCGCCAACTGCAAATTCAAGTTTCATTCACGTGCAAAAACAGCCAAACGCATCGCAAAAAAACTTCTGGATTGTGTCCATTGGCGCACTGATCCTGTGCACTCTTTGCGGTTTCACTGTTCGTCAACTTGCCATCGCTTGGCAGCAAGAATTTCTCGCTGAAATTTCCAACGGACTGCTTTTCCTGCCCATGAGCGTCACAACCCTATGGATCGCCTTGAGCCTTTCTCTGCCACCTAAAAACCGATGGATCGGACCGATCGCCGTTGCGATGCTTCTCTCGGCAAGCTGCACAAGCCGCTTCTTGATCGCTGCATCCTCATCGCTAAGTGGCCCAGCAAACCCCGAATTCGTATCGCCAAGAGTCTTCTGGTTTGCAATTCAAGTTGCTCACTGGCTTTGCTTTCTTGCCGTCGGTGTGACGATCACGAAATCCATCCAATGGTCCACCGGCATGGGGATCTGGCCGATCCATGGCCCAAGCAGAAAACCCGCTTCGCTTTCCATCGCCAAAATAGGGCTTCTGGTAACCCTCATCGCATTAGCGTCGCTTGCATACCAACGCTGGTTTCAAAGCTGGTCAAACGGAATCCTTGCAATCGAAGATCCTCCGGCGTGGTATGAGTTTTTTCCCCATGGCTCAAAGCCTTGGGCCACCGGCCTGGTCGGTGGAATGCTCGTCCCGATTCACTGGCTTGCCATCACCGCAATCCTAAACCAGAACTACTCGAGCTCGTTGGCCAAGCTAACACTCCGATCTATCTTCCTAGCAACCTGGCTTCTGGTCGCAGCGGTGCTCCAAGCGGCATGCTCGAAGCTCTACTTCTGGAACCCGATCATGAGCTTACCAAGCCTTGAAAACTGGATCCGATACTCCATCGGCCAGCCCTACGTACCGCTGGCAATCTATGCCCCGGCCGAACCGCCGCTGGCCTTTTATCTATTCAAAGCTCTGCTGCAAATGGCGATGGTGCTCATCGCCATCCAATGGCTCACCCGACTAGGCTATCGCATCGGGTTTTATAGCAGTCGATCAAAAACTGAACGATCAGAACAAGACGATTAGCACAGCCGCTTAGCTTACAAACGCATGCCCGAACTGCTGAAGCGATCCGTCTTCGAGCTGCTCGAGATAGGAACCCATCTTGCGAAACTTTCCATAGCGACTATCGATGAGTTGATCGACGGGCAGCTTGCTCAATTGGTCGAGTGTTTTGGACAAATAAGCTTTGATGCGGGATGCCATCTGATGGTGGTCTCGATGGGCACCACCCAAGGGTTCTTCGATCACATCGTCGACCACCCCAAGCTTAGGCAAATGTGCGGAGGTAAACCTAAGCACATCGGCTGCCTTGGGCGCATGCTGATGGCTCTTCCACAAAATCCCCGCACAACCTTCAGGACTGATCACCGAGTAGTAGGAATACTGCAACATCGCGATACGATCGCCCAGTCCGATACCCAGTGCGCCACCCGAGCCGCCTTCGCCGATGACGATGCAAACGATGGGCGTCTTGAGCTGACTCATGAGGAACATGCTTTCGGCAATGACTTGAGCTTGTCCACGTTCTTCGGCTCCAACGCCTGGATAAGCTCCTGGGGTATCGATGAAAGCGATGATCGGTAGTTTGTATTTCTCTGCCAACTTCATCTTGGCCATCGCCTTGCGGTATCCCTCTGGATGGGCGCAGCCAAAGTGACATGCGGCCCGCTCCTTGAAGGTTCGGCCTTTTTGGTGCCCAACGACCATCACCTTGCGGCGGCCAAGCTTGGCAAAGCCTGTGAGCATCGCACGGTCGTCTCCAAAGAACTTATCGCCGTGCAACTCGATGAATTCATCGAAGGCCAAATTGAGGTAATCTTTGGTATACGGGCGATCTTTGTGACGGGAGACTTGGACAACCTCCCAAGGCGAAAGCTTGGAATAAATCTCACGCGTCGATTCTGTCCAACGGCGACGCAGTTGCCGAACTTCCTCTTGCTCGGCTTCGCTCGGCTGGGTCATGGCCTCAAGCTCACGTAGTCGAGTTTCTATGTCGAGTATCGGTTGCTCGAATTCAAATCCTTTGGGTGCTGTGCTCATGATTCCTTTTTGAAGTTTGAATAGCGTTAGCTGAACGCTTCCTATCAGCTTGCCGGCTCGATCCTGCCGCCACCTTGATAGTCGTCGAAAGGATTCGTCGAAGGAATCCTGGGTGGTTTTTTGAAGATCGGAGTCGTCCTGACCATTTTCAAAACATCCCACATGTCTTGAGGGCGGTCTTCGGGTTTCTTTGCCAGCATCTTTCGAACAATGTTGTTGAAGTCCGACGAGACGTTGTCATTGTTGACCAGCAGCGATGGGATGGGTGCTGAGACGTGTTTGTTGAGAAGATCGTTTGGGGTGTTGGCTGTGTAAGGTGCTTTTCCACCGATGAGTTCATAGATCATGCAACCCATCGAGTAGATATCGCTACGGGGATCGAGGTTACCACCTTTGATCTGCTCGGGAGACATATAGGATCGAGTCCCTTCGACTTTGTTCTTACCGCCGAAGAGTTTACCGATCCCGGTACGAATTTTTTTGGCGATCGTAAAGTCGATGAGTTTGACTTCCCAGTTTCGACTAAGCAAAAGATTGTCCGGTTTGATATCGCAATGGACATAACCTTTCGAGTGCAGATAGTAGAGCGACTCGCAAGCTTGGTCGACGATTGAAGCAAGCTGATAGGCGATCGCTTCAGGACCTTTGCGAATCGCCATCTTTAGGTTCAGTTCGCTAAAAAGCTCCATGACGATAAAGGGTGTCTCGGCATTGGTGCGAAACTCGATGAGTTTGATGATGTTCTTGTGGTTGAGCTCCTTGGCCACCTCGAATTCATGCTTCAAAAACCCGATCTCTTCTTTGTTGCCTCGTTGCTCAGGCCGCAAGACTTTCAGGGCGTAACGCTTGTTGTCTTGCTCGAGGATCGCTTCCCAAACTTGGCAAGTACTGCCCAATCGAATCAGCCGAGCTAGGCGGTAGGGCCCGAGGAAGTCACGTACTTTGACCATAATCGACTCGTTGTGAATGCTATCGTCGTGAGTGCTATCGTCTGGGAATTCGGCAGCAGGATTCCTTTGGCCCCCTGCCCTACCCTTGGGCCTCGACTGCCCAAGCCTTCGTGCAACAGCAAAAAACATCATGTTTTACCGAGTGTTTTGAGCTTGGGGGCCAGCCGAACTTGCCTAGACGACAGTATACGCAAAATCCTTATAATCCGAAAGGATTGACCTTTTGGACGACTAGCCTACATTCTTGGCACGTTGGCCGGAGGTTCAGGAATCACGGCTTTTCAAAGTTTTCCAAGACGAATTGATCCTTTAGTTTCTTAGGTTAGGAGTTTGCATATGGCTCGGTCTGGAGTGATTACGTTCAAGGGTGCCCCGATGTCGCTTGTGGGCGAGGAACTCAAAGTAGGGAGCAGTTTGCCAGAATTTACCCTTCACTACTTCGAAGGTGGTCTCAAGGCGATCACCAAGAATGATGTGCTTGGCAAGCCGACGATTTTCTCGATGGTCCCATCGCTTGACACTGGCGTTTGTGCGACTCAAACCCGTAAGTTCAATAGTGAGCTTGCGGCTCTTGAAGGAAAGATCAATGCCGTGACTGTCAGTCGCGATTTGCCATTTGCGATGAACCGATTCTGCGGTGCCGAGTCGATCAAGAGCATGCGCGTCGGAAGCGATTATCAATCCGGCGATTTTGGAACTAAGTTCGGCATGACGATCGATGAACTGAAGTTGCTTACGCGGGCCGTGGTGGTCTCGGATGCATCGGGCAAGGTGGTTTATGCAGAGATCGTTCCGGAAGTCACCCACGAACCGAATTACGACGCCGCGTTGGCAGCCCTCAAAGGTTTGCTCTAAAGCGATCTTGTTTTAACGCTCGGATAGTTCAAATTGCCCAAGGGCAGGAGTTACCCCCCCTGCCCTTTTTTTATTGGTTATGAGAGTTTGGAAGTTTTGCCATGCTAAAGTTTTGTGTCATCGTGTCACTCGCGATCCTTGCAATATGTTCGGTCGCTTCAGAGTTCTCCTTGGCTCAGGACCATTGGCAAGAGCCACCGATGGGCTCGGTGAGGCTTACTCCAAGTAGCCCGATTGCTGAAGGACTTTCCGTTAATCGCAAAGTGCTCAATGCGATCGGTGTCGACCGCGCATTGTTAGCGTTTCGGATCCAAGCAGGATTGCCGACCCAAGGAGCTAAACCGCTTGGTGGTTGGGCTAGCCCAGAGCCTCATGGGCCTTTTCCAGGGTTCTTCGAATCCCATTTTCTCTCAGCGATCTCGATGCAATCGGTGCATGACCCCGAACTGGTGCCTTGGGTGCATCAGATGGTTGCAGGCTTGGCCGAGTGCCAGCGTGCTCTGGGCGGTAGCTACTTGTTTGCCTCTCCAGAGGAAGAGTTCAAGACCGATCGGCTCGATGGGGTAGTCTGGTACAGGATGCATAAGCTGCTCGAAGGCTTGATCGCTGCCCACCAATATGCAAAGAGCGATCAGGCGTTGGAGATTGCCGTAAGGCTAGGCGAGTGGATCGAGCATCAGGTCGAGCACTACGGTGAGGATTTCGCAAAGGTTAAGAAAATCGAATACGGCGGAATGACCGAAGCGTTCGCAAACCTGTATGGAATTACAGGTCGAGAGTCGTTTCGCCAGATAGCGCTGATGTGGGAGGAGCCCGATCGGATCCTCAAGCCATTTGCTGAGGGGCGAGATTTCAATGAACATGCCAACACACTTGTGGCCAAGATGGTCGGTGCTGCAAGGATCGCGGAGTTGACTGGCTCGGAACTGCATCTCAAGGCGAGCGAGAACTTTTGGGAGAACGTTTGTGGGGCTGGAGCAAAGACTTATGCGACCGGAGGAACCAGCGTGCACGAAGGGATGCCGGCGATGCGTCGCATCGCCAACACGGCGCTGAGGATGCCTCAAGAATCCTGTGTCTCTTACAATTTGATGAAGATCACTGCAAGTCTCTATAGGATCACTGGCCAGACAAAGTACATCGAGTACTACGAGAGGCTTTTGTGGAACGCGATCTTGGGGAGCCAGGATCCCAAGACCGGTTATAAGACTTACTATCAACCTCTGGGTTCCAATTCGGTCAAGGATTTCAGATCCAACGAAGTCGGCTGTTACTGCTGCAACGGCACCGGTCTTGAGAATCCCTCGCGGTCGGCTCAGATGATTTACACGGCGAAATCCGATCATGTTCGAGTCCAGTTGTTCGTGCCCTCTGAGTTGCGATTGGAGCCTTGGGGCACATCGATCGTCCAGACGACTGAGTTTCCTGCCAAGCCACATGGGCAGTTGGTCATCGAGTGCAAAGAGCCACGGAGTTTTGCGCTCTCGTTGCGAGTCCCTAGTTGGATCGCACAGGGAGCGAGCTTGAAGCTCAATGGAGAAGTTATTGCGGGCCGAGGAGCCCAGACCAAGCTTGTGCCAGGAGACTTTTTTACGATCGACAGGAAGTGGCAGGATCAGGATCGCATTGAATATCAGTACCCTTATCGGACGCAGGTTGTGTCGATGCCTGACGACGAGAATCAGATCGCATGGTTACTTGGTCCGTTGGTGATGGTCGGGTTGGGTGCTAACCAGACTCAAGGTTGGATTCAATTGCCGATCGACCCCAAGGATCCGCAGGCTTTGGAAAGTTGGTTCAAGCCAGTGTCAGAACATTCTGCTGACGGGCATTTGCTGGACTTTGAGGCTCTGGATCGAAACGGAGCATCCTTGTTATTTCGGCCTTATTACCAGATCGCTTCGAATGAGTTTTTTACCGGCTATTGGCAGCTAGGAAATCGCCCTGGGCCGAGTGGTTTTGTTGGGCGAAATTTAGCGTTGGGCAAACCGACGGAGTGTTCGACACCTGAGCCTGTGGGAAGCAATTTGGAGGCATTCATGAGGTCGGCCAAGGCGGTCGATGGCAATTATGGTGGGCCGGACGATTGGTACGTCAAGTGGTTTCCCAATGGGCTTTCGCCCCAGTGGATTATTGTCGATTTGGAAAAGGTTGAATCGATTTCGAAGGTACAGTGGGTCGCGGCCCGTGAGGATCTCGATGCCAAGATCGCTTATCGCTATAGGATTGAAAGTTCGCTAGACAAGTCCAAGTGGGAGTCGGTCGCTGACGCGTCGGAGAATCGGGATTTCCGAGAGGTTTACGAGCATCCTATGGCGGCGCGTCGAGCAAGATATATCAAGCTTACGACATTACCTCATCCGGATTTAAAGGATCATCAGGCCCGTCCCAAGATCGCCGAGATCATGGTGTTTGGGGAGGAGTAAGCCGTAGGAGATAGAAAACCCTTTGTGAGCGATCGTTGTGTGAGTTAGAATGTTCGCTTCGATTAAACTCATTAGATATTGCCGATCTTTGTCGCTAACTAGGCAAGAAGTCCAAAAATGAAATCAAAAAACAAGGAAGGCGCTCAATTCGTTCGATACTTTGGGCCACTACTTGATGCGCTACGTGAGCTAGGCGTTTCTATTTGGTTCGAGAGGGGCTAATCGATGGTTCGAAGCGAGGCATATGGGCACTAACGCCTAGAGGGTGGAAAACATCGTTGGACTATCAGAAGTCTCGCGAGATTTTTCTCAAGTGGGTCGAAATTTTCGCGAAAGCTCGGAAAGAAAACAGCACAAACAAACCAGAGAATCAAGATGAAGAAGATATCGACGATGCTATTGAACGCGTCCCTTTTGGCCACAGGCATCGACTTTTGGAAATCATCAAAGAGCTTTCTCCCGCAGGATTTGAGCGGCTGTGCCAGCGATTACTTCGGGAATCGGGATTTACACAAGTTTCTGTAACGGGACGCTCAGGTGATGGAGGTATCGATGGTATTGGAATTCTGGAGGTGAATCCATTCGTAAGTTTTCGGGTTCTTTTTCAATGTAAGAAATACAGCGGTTCGGTTGGCGCTTCACATGTGCGGGACTTCCGAGGTTCGATGCTTGGCCGTGCAGACAAGGGTATCATCATCACGACAGGTTCTTTTACTCAGGATGCTCAAAAGGAAGCTCTTCGAGATGGAGCACCACCCCTTGAGTTAGTTCATGGGGAAAAATTGCTAGATATGTTTGAGAACCTTGAGTTGGGTTTGATACCTCGCAAGTCCTATGATGTCGACGAATCGTTTTTCTCGTCATTTAAAGAAACGAAATAGCCGATTTTTG
>JAJTFC010000035.1 GCA_021298315.1 Planctomycetaceae bacterium | reverse complement strand
CCCCCAAAAAGAAACAAATTCCGAACCGTTTTGGCAACGGTATGAACGATGGTGATTTCGTCGGGTTTAATCAAACTACCTCGGGTTTTACGTGCCATGGCAATAGCCCTCCTGACTGATAAACAGATGAACAAACACTGGGTAAACCACTAGCGGCGTCCATCCGCAATCGCATGCAATGCAATGCCATAGGCTTGGCATGCGCTCCTACCTAGGCGAATCCTTCGCCAAGCAGCCCATCTACTGATTGTTCAGAAAAGTGTAAAAAAGGGTGGATTTGGTCAGAAGTTTTTTGAGATTCAGCAAGCAGCTTCGATGCTGCCAACCCACCCATCAAATCGCTAGCAAAACCTGTCCGATTGCGCAGGGTCTGTCCCCGAGTTTTTGCCCCCGAGTTTTGATCAAAGCTCTGTTAACTGACGCCCATGATCAAAGGACAAAAAAAGGAACTGGTGGTAAGAACGCATGCTGAAACAGCAAGCTTACGCCTCCTTCCCATAGAGCAAATTTTCCTAAATAAAGGAAACCGACATAAATGACGATGGCCGCTAAGTGGGCGATCCAGGCGATCCATCGCAGGGGCCACCACGCATCCAGGGTCTTATTGCGACTACTCCGAATCATCCAACCAATAAGGAGCTTGGCGGGGAACATCCAGAGAACAAATAACATCGATAATAAGAACCACAACTCTGGGGGTATCGACTCGATCCGAAGGAAATACAGAGGTAAAGCCATAGCTAAAAACAGAATGTTCGCAATAGAAAACCTTAGAGGTGCTCGGCGAAACAATCCAATCGCAGCAGAGCGATCGAGCATTCCATAAAGCCATCTTTGATCCATCCTGTCTTCGATCGATTTCTGCAAAGCCATGTAGGTCTGCAATGTCGGTAGGTACTGGATGGCTCGGATCATTAAGATCGCTCCTAGTAAGCCTAAGAGCGCTAAACCACCTTGTTGGTCGGTTTTAACCTCAGGCGCAGCTCCGAGGGAAATCAGGATCAACAGCGCCGGTATTGCTAGCCAGATCCAAGCGCCTAAGCTCGCTTGAAATCCGAGTTTGATCAGCCGCCAAAGATGTAGACGTTTCAGGAAAGCCCACCATCGATCCTCAATATCTAGCCAGAATGCTTTACTGAGGATATCTCGTACGAATCGGATCGGTCGGGGCACCAAAAAGTTTCTCCAATTGCCTCCGCTAGCGATCGCCCAAACAACCCAAAGCACCCATAAAAGTGATAGGACGCGGGCAACGAGCCGCAGAGTCAAAGCCGCACTGGAACCAGGCTGAATCAATTCCGAGGAGTAAGCCCAATCGGCTATAAGCCAAATGGGAAGCCAAGTCAGGAGCATCGCTAAAGCGCATCGGAAGATTTGACCGGCCAAGGCGACTCCTGGAAAACAATTCCTTAGACGTTCTCCGCGTGCAACTCTCGCCGAACACTCGAGCATATATCCGAGGCTTGCAAACTGCACCACAGGGATCGTCGCAGCGATGCTCAAGACCATTACGATGCTCAACATGTTCCAAATCCAACGGGCCAAAGCTCGGATCGAGTGAAAGACCATCGCGATAAGGAAGCGCAAAAAATTCACAGAAGAAAACTCGCAGTAGCTTCTAGCTTTTTAAAGGGACTTCGAGGGGACCAATTCGGGGAGACCCAGGGGAAAAAAGGGGTTTCAATCGCTACAACTGGATATTCGTTACAACCGCTTTATTTTTTAGGACACCCGCCCCAATTTTACCTTAAAGCGGCAAATTGTTTGCACGGATTAGATAAGGAATTAGGATTGGGCAAGTCGTTCGTTTCTTGATCGTAAATCGTGTTCTCGTTAGGTACCCTTGAAATGCAACTAAGAGCCCTGTTCTTTTGTGCGACGTTGCTCGCCGTATTTTTATCAATCCCAGCTCAGGCCCAAGATCCACTTGATGATGTGTATGGCCACGCCGTACACGCTTACTTTCGAGGCGATGCAGCTACAGCCCAACAATGGTTGAACGATGCAATTGCATCCGGCAGCCAAGATCCAAGGGCTTATTACTTTCGAGGGCTTTGTGAAGCTGCGATTTCGGGTGATATAGAAGCTGGAACAAGCGACTTTGAGCAAGCAGCCCAGCTTGAAATCGATGGCAAGCGAGTGGTCAATGTTGGCAAAGCATTGGAGCGAATCCAGGGGCCGGTACGTTGTCAGATTGAAGCAATTCGCCGTAAGGCTCGACTAGCCTCACGGGGCAAGTATTTGGAAATGCAACGCCTTCGATACGAGCAGGGGATCCGAAACGGAGCTAGCGTTCCGGCTTCTCCCTCGGATGCTCCTCCTAGGCCTGTTCCTTCGATCAACGACCCCTTCAGCGATGGCGGCGATTTGAACAAGGGTCAACCCAAACCGATGCCGGAGAAAGTGCAAGCCGCTCCAGCTTCGAATGATCCATTCGGAGATACCCCAGCGGCCCCGGCCAATGCTGCACCTTCGGCCGATGATCCCTTTGGTGGCAACAGCGCGAAGCCTAATCCGGCACCTGCCTCAGATGATCCTTTCGGTAACTAGTCGGATTGGATTCCATGAAGCTCGGGAAAACCTAGAGCTATTCGAAAAAGCTTTTTGAACATTTAAGCGGATTACCTTATGGAATCCGCTTTTTTGTTGTGCGAATGGATGAAATCTTGGTTCATAATCGATGCCAACAGCTAGAAAACCACTTCCGTGATTTTCCCCTCGGATCTAAATTGCTTGGCTTTGAGAAAGAGCTCCAAATGATTGGAGACTAAGGTTTGTTCTAGGTCGCAAAGCCTGGGGGAGTCGGTGAGCAGTAAGTCGCCAAACGGGGAGCAGCCCGAGCGGTTCGAGGATCTCAACCAAGTCTTGGGCTACTTGAATTTCTCTTCGGGAAAAGCCGATACGAAGTTTCTTTCATCGATGAACCGTCTTTACGCGTCGGCGTTGGGTTCTAAGGAAGGTTCGTTGTTTGCCGGATTGCCTGCTTGGCTCAAGCTTCAGCAGTGGCTAGTGGAACAGCTACAACAATTAAAAGGAGCAAACCCTGCGTTTTCTCAAAGCGATCAAGCTTCGCGGGTAATTGAGTTGGTTTGGCGATCATTGCTTCCGGATTATCTCGATTTTCACAGCGACTTGTTATTTCACCAAGAGTCTGAAGGGATCTTCAATGGCCTTTTTTTGGGTCGGGCTATCGAGGCGGTTCTTAGGCAAGGAGCTCCTTGGGATCAATTGGATCGGATTGTTCCTGGTGCAATAAGTGAACTAAACGATTATGTAGGTTACCGGCCTGTGGCTACGCTCGAGGGTCACAATCTCCAGCCTTACGACCATGAGTTCTTGGGAACGATTCCTTTGTTCGTCCGCGACGTGGGGGTCGCTTACGGGCCTTATCATGGATTGATTGAAAGGACGCTTGGAATACTACAGGACACCTCAGTTGGAATCCTCAACTCCGCACAGTTTGATCTGCGTCGCCTCGATGAGATTTGTTTGGATCCGAGGGCTTATGATTTTGACCATCCGGTAAACACGCGGCCGAATTATTACTTTGGACAGTGGGATCCGCATCAACTGGATTCATCGGGGTTCTATCGGAGATTTGTATTGCAGCAGGTGACCGTTGATGCGTTGATGGCTCGGGTGCTAAATGTTTCGGAATTGCCTAAGGACGAGCTGCTCACAGAGGCGGCAGCGGTCTTGGCAGGCACGATACTCATGGCATCGGGCATCTGTGGAGCGTCGCCCAGTTCAATCGCTTCGACCACAACGGTCATGGACTTACTTACCAATGTCGCGGCTTATCGCGACGCTTTCTACATCGAGTATCTACCGAAGCTGCAAGGCAAGCATGCCAAGAGACTTCAGGCGGAGGCCAAGATACGTAGGCAACCTTTGGGAGGTGCTCGACAAGAGCTCAACACCTCGCTTGGAAGAATGCGGGCAGCGCAAGTCGAGCGCATTCAGGTGGCTCGGATATTTGCCCGGATGGGTAACGCTTTGGCTGCCAAAGAGGAGGCCGACGATGTTCAAGTTCCTTCTGCGAGGATCCTATGTCGGATTGATTGTCTGCTTACCATTGGCAACCAACTCTTGCGACAAGGGGAGCTCGAACTCGCTTCAGAGATCCCTGAGCAGATCGACGATCTTGTTCGCCGAGGTATCGCATGCGGCGCGTTGGTCGACCCTTGGAACATTCTCGGATTCGCAGGTAACTTCAATCGCTTTAGCGGCTCGGACGCCTCTGTTCCAGACGATCGAGTCCATGAACTTGTCGAAATCATGGAGATGAGTTTTGGGCTGTTGTCTCGGGTCTGGAGAGAGGCCGCTGCGCGCGACATGGAGGAGCTTTGCAATCAGACAGAGAGTCGATTTCGCAAGCTCGCTGCGTGGTGGAGGCAGTATGCGGCCTACGAAGTCAGCGATGTTGATGCGACGGATCCCAAGGTGGCTTTGGAATCGTCTCAACTGGTAGCCAGAGCCCTGAGGCTTTGGCATCGCGGTGGTGCAGCCGCAGGAGACCTGAAGTTTTGGACACCGCATGCGAATATTTTCGATTCACCCAAGGCCTATGCTTTGGTGATTGAAGCCCTTCTGGATCGAGAGGACTTTGTCGGTTCGAGAGCTTTACTCATCCACTGGCTGAGCCAGATTCCACGAGTAGGCATTTCAAGCGGATCGATTTCTTATTCGGATTTTGCTCGACGTTGGATGGAGCGGTTGCTGGATCCTGCGAAACGCTCTGGAACAAGCGCCTTAGAAGCCTGGAATGCCATCGAAAAATTTTTCGGCTACATAGAATCCAATGGGGAGGATTATTGGCAAGCTCCCTTGTTTGAGCTTCGTCGCGGAAAACGGAATAAACAAGAGGAGTCCACCTTGGATCCGAGTCCCGGAGAGGATTCGAGCGAGGAAAGATTCGGAGCAGCTTATGAAGATTTTAGCTATCGCGATACAACCGATGACGGCGTCGAGGGTCCGGTATTTGAATCCGACTCTGGAGACGACGAGGAATTCATCGCGGAATCCAAGAGGATCGGCGAGCATTTGCTATTCCTAAGCGGTCTTGCTCATATGTGGAAGCAAGTTGCCGAATCCGGATCATGGTTGTGCAATCCCCAAGAGTCGATCCAAAATCAGGCTCTTCGATCCGATAGGAAGGAGGTTTTCTCTGGTTGGATCTCCTCGTGCATCTCGCAACGCGATGGACTGATTCGCTTGCTCGATCAAATCAGGAGATATGCGATCCCGACTGGAGCTACCGATGCGGATTCGATGACTCGATATGATCGCCAACGAGTAGCTAAGGAATCATTGATCGAGAAGATTATCGCTACGGCCGTTGAGACCTCGGATGCATGCAAAATGTTACTTGGCGTGCAGCTTGCACACTTCCAGAGCGATGAAGGTATGTTGGTGCTTTCGAGCGCCTCTTGGTGGAAAAGCTTCGAATCGATCGGGCCGGATGACCGCTGCGCGATAGAACTTTACGGACACCTAATGGGGGCTCGACGCGAGCAGGTCGAAGCGAGCTTTAAAAAATACCTTAAGGCCATAGGACATGAGCCGTTGCTTTATGTATCGCTTGCTCGTGGAGGAGATCCCAAAGATATTCTCGTCGCGCGATCGCGCAGGAGGACACTGACGCATTTGCTAACCTGGCTACCCAGGCAAGGCTTCTATCATTACGCAGCTCAGTTGATCGCAACAGCAAGGCAGATGGAGACGCAGAACCACGTTGGGCACGGAGCTGTGACGGAGTTCGACGATCTATTTCAGATTGCTTTCAAGTCAATGGTTCGATGCTTGGTTCGCAATGCTTATCTTTGGTCTGATAGCCCAAATGGAAAAAGACGGGGCAAGAAAATTCGGGAGTGCCCTAGCAGCACAGAGGATAGCCCCTTAGGTGACTTGCAAACTATCGAACTCGATGAGCTTGTCGATCGAAACCTGCCCGAGCCTAACCCAGAGCTCTTGGTTCCTCTGCTGGAACAACTGACCGAGGGTTTGCTGGGGCATTGGCTTTCGCACTCCCGAACATTACGCTTGAGCGTCTTGGAAATGGTCGATAGCCCAAAGCGTTGGGCACCTCTGTCGGAATTCATTCAGCGTTATGGTCAAGGGATATTCACGCAGGTTTTTTTGAGTCTGCCTCACGTGAGAGCCATCTTGCACCAAGGGGTTGGAAATTGGCTTCATCAGGCCATGGTCAATCGGGACAGTCCAGAGATTCAGCCGCTCTTAGAGGCCATCGAATCCGGAGAGATTGGCTTTGACGATGCGCAAGATCGTTTGGCGATCGTTTTCGAGGCGATCATCGATCACTACGCCGAGTACAAAGACTACAACACGACGACGACTCAATCGGATCGTGGTGAGATGCTCTATATGTTCCTGGATTTCTTGCGTCTGAGAGTCCGATACGACCGTGTGTGTTGGAATCTCAAACCAGTCTTTTGGGCCCATGAAGTTCTTGTGCATACTGGGTGCCAGCGTTCAGCTATCCAGTGGAGACGAGCACTTTCGGAGCGAGTGAATAATGAAGCGGATGCCTACTTGGAAAAGCTTGCAAAACTCCAAAAGACCTACGCAATGATGATGCCTTCAGTGGCGGATCGACTCAACGAACGCTTTCTAAAGCCGATGACTATTGATCGGATGCGAGCTTTGATTCGACCTGCGATGCGACAACTCAGGAGTGGCGATCAGCAACAAAGTCGGGCATTTGATTTGCTTGTCCAGGAACTTCATATGATGATGCGGGAGCCCACGGGTGTAGGACTTGAAGTTCCTGCCTGGTTGATGGTCTTGCAAGAAGAGGTTGACCGGGTGCTAGATCAAGAGCACAACGCAATGCCATCGAATCGCCTTGAACGCGCAATTCCACTAGTAAGCTTGAGCTTGGAGGAGGTTCGAGCTCAGTTGGTATCGAATCAAACCATGGATCAGGCCCTGCCGGGTCCTGAGACGGCTTAAAGACTCTCGCCTCTTCGCCAATAACCCTGGAACTTGTGAAACATCTTGCGATCTTCCTCAGCATCTAGCCCGGTGAGTTTGATGTCCCAATGATGATTCAACTCATGTAGCCTTTCGACCAACTGCTCTCTGTCACCTGCTTCAAGGGCCTGGAGCATCCAATTGCGGAAACCGTCGAGAGATTTGAAGTTATCTGCTCTGGCCCTCAGGAAATGCTCTGATGAGAGTTCTCGATTTCCAGCATCTGATTCCAATCGACCCAAAAGATCTTGCATCAATGGATCTTTCGTTTGGGTGTACAGCTCGTTTAAAGTTGCTCTCAATTGAGTCAGATCGAATTGACGGAATCTGTCCTTCCTGTTTTTGATCCAGTTTTGAACCAGTTGCAGGTCGGATTCGGAGGGCCCAGGGATTTGAAGGTTCAGAGATGGTATTTGGCTGATATCCCTACCGGACGCATCGGTCCATACCAAACAGTACTGACTCAGTGGTTTTTTCAATTGCAAGTCGAACATGTCCTCGATCTGCGCGTTTGCCCCTTTGCCTTTAACTACAAGAACAAGATATCCAAAATGCTTGTCAGCAAAAAAGTTCGTATACATGTAACCTTGAAGTCTTGGATTGCTTCTTGGTTCGGCGAGTTTGGTTCTGAAGATATTATCGCAATAGATTTGAAAGTTATCGAATCCGATCAACTTCGTCATCGGCAAAAGGATATCCTCGGAATCCAATAGACTCACAGGTGTGGCTGACTCGCGATAATAACGTAACAAAATCCCCATGGTGGAACCTTGCGCCGAATAGCCGATCATTCGAAAGTCATGAGAACCGGGGGTGATACGCTCGGAATCCGCAAGGAATCCTGAGACTAAATCATTCAAATCCTTTTCAATGACTTCCATCGACTGCCTTGCACCAGCTTGTTTGCCCTGCCGCCCCGAATAAACCTCTGTACTTAGCCTCTGGTAATCAAACAGTCTCGCAATTTTCTCATACTCGGAAGCGGCGGCACGGTTGGTAAATTCCCTTGCAATCCTCGCCGCATCGATCGATCCGGATCCCGACTCTGACACAAGGTTCCACCGAGTCATCTTGCCCAAGTCCAATCGTTCGTCGGGCGCTGGAAGTGCAACTTGGGGTGTTTCAGCAATAGGAGATATTTCGATCCCAAGTGACCTAAAAGCGTTGGGAAGCAAAATTCCAAGCGATACACATAAAAGGACAACTGCAGTCGCTAACAACGGCCATTTTGGGAGCGCCGAAATCCACCCTTGGACAGACGATGGCTTTGTATTGAAATCAAGTGGAGATTGAGCACCAAGCAATCCGAAAGGCTTACCAAAAGCCTCGACTTCGTCAGAAGCGAACTGCTCCTCGAATAGAACCGTCTGACCGCAGTTAGGGCAATCCAGGCCTTTTTTGAGCACCGAAATGGGTGCACGAACTTGAGTCCCGCAACTGCAAATACAGTTTCTACGCATAATGCGAAATCCCGTCAATTTTCGGGGCGAATCGAAACACTGGCCATTGGAAGATCTCCGGGAAAGGATCTAACATCGTGATCGATCAAGGCTAGGTCACGATGTTGTCATGGCAAATTGAGCTTAGCCCAGGATTGCAGGGATTCCAGTATGACTTTCATCAGCATGACGATTTTGTCGAAAAAACAGGGATGATTGAGTCATAATACTCAGAGTCTCGTGGTTTGCTGAACGTCCAGTCGACAGGCTCGATAAAATGGTCGATCAAGGTTTTAGGATCCCATGAAGATCGAGGTGAAAAAGCTGTGCAACTGAAAAGAATTGGTACATCGATCCTTTGTTGGATGGGGCTGGTACTTGTTTCCCAAGCCGAATTGGTGACCTTGTACGACGGTAGCGGACTGCCGGCGTCCCAACCGTGGCTGACCTTTGCGGCCGATACACTCAATGGTTGGTCTCAAACCGGAGTTGCTGGAGGAGTGCGACTTACGACGGATCTTGCCACCCGCTCTGGCTACAGCAACTACAGTCCTTTTCCGACCCCGGTACTAAAAAACGCCAACTTTCCTGCTCTCCAAAGAGCCAACGGTTTCGATTTATCTTTTCGAGCCACAGTGCTCACGGAAAACCACTCGAGTACCAATCGAGCAGGCTACTCTGTGATCTTGTTAGCCGACGATCGGCGAGGTATCGAACTGGGGTTTTGGCAGAGTGAAATCTGGGCACAGAATTCGGATTTCACTCACGCCGAAGGTGTTGCGATCGATACAACCAGTACTCGAGATTATCGTCTCGAAATAATCGGGGATCAGTACCGACTCTTCGAGGGAACGAGCAGTCTTCTAAGTGGCAGTTTGAGAACCTACACCAATCCCGCGATACCTTACACATTGCCGAATTATGTTTTCCTTGGCGACAATACTACCAGCGCATCGGCTATGATCGTGCAAGGTGCTATTCAATTGCGAACGGATTTGAATTCCGTACCGGAACCATCGAGTGTCCTTTTGGTAAGCATACTCGGTCTTGTAGGTGCCGCCCGATGGGTTCACTCGAAACGATAAGCTGTCTCGATGTTGTTTTTTTTGCTTTGTAGTTTGACTCTTGTCTTGGCTATCTTGCCCCTTGCGATGTTCGTCAAGAACCTTCAGGAGTTCCAAAAGGCTTGTAATGATCCAGCGACGCTTCAAATAGCGAGTCAGATTCCCTTGAGTGTCTTGATACCTGCACGCAACGAGGAATCGAGCATCTCGGCTGCCCTCGATAGTCTATGCGCAAGTACGCATCGGGATTTCGAAGTCTTGGTTCTGGACGATGCTTCCGAGGACAATACCGCATCGATTGTGACATCCAAATCGGCTCATTTCCCGAGGATTCAGTTGCATCGCTCGACCGGGTTGCCCGAAGGTTGGAATGGCAAGCAGAACGCTTGTTGGCAACTTGCTCAGTTGGCCAAATACGACCGCCTGTTATTTCTCGATGCCGATGTTCGCTTATCCGAAGATGCCTTAACTCGAATCCTAGCCGAGCAGGAGTTTCGCCAAGCTCCTTTGGTCAGTGGTTTTCCTTTTCAAGAGACCGGTACGATCGCCGAGAAGTTGCTCATCCCCATGATGCATTACATTCTACTGGGATTTTTGCCGATCGATCGGATGCGAAAATCCACCGACCCAGGTTTCGCTGCAGGTTGCGGACAGCTTTTTCTAGCGATGAAATCCCAGTACATGCAAGCAGGTGGGCATCGCTCGATCGCTAGTTCAAGGCACGACGGTATCAAATTGCCCCGCTCGATACGTCAAGCAGGCTTCAAGACGGATATTTTCGATGCTACGGATATAGCGAATTGTCGCATGTACACAAATTTGAATCAAGTGCAGCAAGGTCTTCTCAAGAATGCAACTGAGGGGATCGCAAATCCCAAGTTGATTGGACTTTTTACGGTGCTCTTGCTCGGGGGCTCGGTCTTGCCAGCATGTCTGCTAGTTTGGCAATTTTTGAGTTGCTGGAATAATGGGACTTGGTCGGGATTCCCATTGCTTAGTCTAATTCTCCTTGGATTGGCTACCTTAGCCAGTTGGTTGCCGAGGTTGATAGCCCAGCGAGCCTTTCGTCAGTCGTTCCTGGGTGCGATCGCTCATCCATTGAGCGTACTATGGTTTGTAATTCTGCAGTGGTGGGCTTTGATCCGCAATTTGCTACGGCTCAAGACGCCTTGGCGGGGCCGACTTTAAAAACAATAGGCTTATCGATCCGATGATTGGATCGGTTTGGAATCGACGGATGTTTTTTCCAAGAGCCGGTCGGTGAGTTTTGGGAATAAGCGACCCATGATCACCAGGGCTTTGCCACCAAAACTCAAAATCATATCCCGTTTTGATTGGATCAAGACCCTGCATGCAAGCTGAGCGACGCGTTCTGGAGACATGCTGCCGAGCGACCGACTCTTATTATCTGAATGCGTATCAACCAGCGAGTCAAAGAACTCCGAACGGGTTGTGCTAGGAGACAGCATCAAGACCTCGATCCCAAAACCTGCCAGTTCGACTCGGAGGGATTCGGCCCAACCCCTAAGCGCGAACTTCGCGGCGCAGTACTCGCTTTTATTGGGCACGGCTCGATGAGCTAGCACCGAACCGATATTCAAGATCGCAGGGCGGTTGCCCGCTCTGAGCAAACCGATCGATAGTCGGGTTAGTTCCACCGGCGCAAAAAAATCAATCTCCATGACCCTCCGCAATCGATCTGCGCTAGCTTGCTCGAAAGGCCCGATGGCTCCTGCACCGGCGTTATTGATCAGGACATCCAAGGCTCCCCAGTGCTCTTGGCACCATTTAGCCAATCTTTGCCGATGGGCACTGGATGTCAAATCTCCATCCAAAACGTTCAGTTTGCCTGGATGATGACGCGTTTGCTCGACGAGTTGCTCCAAACGATCCAATCGCCGAGCCGTAGCGAGTACGCAAGCACCTTTGAGAGTCAGTTCCTTAGCAAGCGAGAATCCGATTCCACTGGAGGCTCCAGTGAGCAAAACCCGCATACCGCTGAGTCGTCGTCTTGCCACGCCCCGACCTTTATCAAAAAGCTATCCTACCTTGGGTCTCGAAGCAACATCCGCAGCGCTGTGGATCGATTCGGCTGGAACGAAGGTCGCATTGTTGGGCAAACCCTGCTTTATCGGTTCTGGCAAAGATCCTTGAAGTACCCGCATATCGATGCCCTGGCCTGCTAATTTACCAGCACAGCCTACACTCATCCGGCAATGCACGATGCACAACTCATCCTGATAATGCTTCGAAAGAACTTCCGCATGCGTAGCAAGCCAAGCGATCATCTTTCCATCAGAGACCGAAAGCCGAAGTTCCAATTCGACGAAACTTGCCGTCAGAGAGTCGCTGACGGCCATCGCCAAACGTTGCAGGCCTA
The DNA here is from genome assembly GCA_021298315.1 of Planctomycetaceae bacterium. Lineage (GTDB taxonomy): Bacteria > Planctomycetota > Planctomycetia > Pirellulales > Pirellulaceae > JBKCUI01. The sequence continues at coordinate 19,197 of JAJTFC010000035.1, read as the reverse complement.
AGCCGCTTCGTGCGGAGATAGCAATCGCATTTGGATAGCGCTCTTGGACAAGCGATATTCGATCTTCGGCCCCTTGGCAATCGGATTTGTTGAGAACCAGCAGAGTATCCTTCTCCTGGATTCCCAACTCTTTGAGGACTTTGTAAACCGAGGAGATCTGCTGAAAGACCGATGGGTTGCTCGCATCGGCAACGTGCATAAGCAAATCGGCTTGTCGAGCTTCCTCGAGCGTCGCTCGGAAACTTGCGATCAAATGGTGTGGCAAATCTCGAATAAAGCCGACGGTGTCGCTAAGTAAAATGGGCCCCCAACCAGGCAACATCCATCGCCGTGTGCGCGTATCGAGGGTCGCAAAGAGTTTGTCGGCAGCCTCGACCCCGGCTCCCGTTAGAACATTCATCAAGGTGCTTTTGCCTGCGTTGGTATATCCGACGAGCGAGACACAGAAAGTCCCATCTCGCGATGCGACCTCCCGCGCCTTACGCCGCTCGACTTTCGACAAATCGGTCTTAAGATCGTGAATGCGTTTTTCAGCTAACCGACGATCCACCTCCAACTGCTTCTCTCCAGGTCCTCGCATCCCAACACCCATGGTCTGACGCGATAAGTGAGTCCACATCCGCTTGAGCCTCGGAAGGGAGTATTCGAGCTGTGCTAACTCGACGGCCAACCGAGCTTCATGCGTCCTTGCGTTGGTCGCAAAGATGTCCAAAATCAGTTCCGATCGGTCGATAACTTTGGTGCTAAGGGCTTTTTCGAGATTACGGGTTTGGGCGGGGGTCAGATCGTTGTCAAAGAGAACCACATCGGCGCGGATATGCTCGACGAAACTCGCTAGTTCCTCAACCTTGCCACGACCTAAATAGGTCGATTGGTCCGGATGCTCACGCTTCTGAAAGACAGTCCCGCAAACGTCGATTCCCGCAGTCTGGGCAAGTCCTTTAAGTTCGTCAAACGGATCTTCAGACACAAAGTCGCTTGGCAGTATCAATCGAGCCAGGATTCCTTTTTCACTGGCGAGGCTTTGGGATCGGTCGTGCGTGCGCACTAGTTGTGCAAACTCCTAAATTAGATGCATGCTCGAATCGTCAGCGATAGGCTGGGCAAGCGCGTCGCTGGAACTCAGGGATTATACTCCGATGGCATCGCCAAAGTCGCTGCCCAGATTCAAATAGACGCTACATCAGTGGCCAGCGTTCGCCTAAAAAACCTCTCCCTGCGTCAAAAAGACCAGATCGATAGAAAAAGGCTTAGCAAACAAGCCGCTTTCGGCAACTCTCGGCAGCAGCCGCATAGGGGTGGCAGACCCAAGGGGAGAATAGACTCCCGTAGAGACCCTTTCATGGGTGCCCATGCTCCATCGGTTTTTGCCATGGGGACAAATGGTCTCCCCGTTAGGGTTTTCCCAGGACGGCTGATGTCAAGCCTGCAAGAAATCCTGATGAAAATGTCGTTTAAATTTGCTTGACCTTTGCATTCTGGCTACCAATAATCCGATACCCAGCAACGTGGGAACCCACCGGGCCCGCACCTGAAATACATTATTGATGAGGTAACTTCCAACATGAGCAATTTGTGCAAAAACGTTTTTGAAGCCATTCTCAAGTATGGGCACGATGAGGATTTTGATCCCATCGCCGACGCAAAGTTCCTTCCGACCGACGCTCCTGCGGGCTCTCAAGAAAAGATCGATGTCCTTCGACGTCGTGTCGAACTCGGGCAACCCCTGTGGCACAACGACGACCGAGTCGATTACAGCGGACTTACCGGAGCGATTCGCCCACGCGAGTAATCGCTCGCAGAGCCATTGCTCTGCATTTCGATAGCAAAGATAATTTTGGCCGGTCTTCTTGAAGAGCCGGCCATTTTTTTTTGATCTCAACCCGTTTCTCGCTGCTACTAGGGTATCCCTGGGCCAAAAGTGAATTCTCAAACAACCATTGGCTCGGAACTCTTCTTGGTAGAAGGGGAGTCTGCAGCCTCGGCAGTAGAGCGTATATGCAATCGCGATTTTCAATCCGTGCTTGCCATGCAAGGCAAGCCGATGAACGCTTGGAAGGCTTCGGAGTCTAAAGTCACAAACAATGGATTGTTTCAAGAACTCATCGAGGTCATCGATTCAGGTTTCTCCGATCGATTTAAGCTTAGCCAATGCCGATTTGAAAAGATCATTTTGCTCTTTGATCCAGATGCCGATGGGATTCACGGCTGTTCACTGATGCTTTGGTTCTTCTACCGATGGATGCCTGGCTTGCTCGATGCAGGCCGTTTGTTTGTCGCCAGTCCGCCGATATGTGAGTTAGTCGACCCGGTTTCGAGAAGAAGGTGCTATCCGAGACATCCAAAGGAACGAGATAGGATTCTTTTGGAGTGGAGATCCAACCGATCACCGGAGGATAACGATCGGATTGAGAATCGCCCTTTCCGAGGGCTTGCAAGCCTGGGCCATGAGCTTTTATCAACGAGTTGCGTGGATCCTCAAACCAGGCTTCTGCGGAAACTCACGATCCAAGACGCGCAAGCCTCCTTGAGGGTCTTTGGGTACGAAGATCGTTCCCAAATAAACTAAGTTGGATTGATCGCTCCTGGCGAGTCAAGCACCCAAGGTTCTTTTGGAATTTTCTGCCACCAAAGCGGAGACTCTTTGGCGATTAAAAGCAGATCCGATGCACTCATAGGCGTATCGTCTTGAGTCAGGCGCAAAGACTTGGCTATCCATCCGACGATTTGTTCAGGCTGTATGCCTTGTGTTCGAAACTCTGCGAGCCGCGTATCACCGTGGCGTTTCGCGAGTCTTTTTCCATCCTGTCCCACAACCAGTGGAACGTGCATCCAACAAGGAGATTGCCAATCCAAGGCCTTGTAGATAGCAAGTTGGCGGTAGGTGCTATAGACCAGGTCGTCTCCTCGAAGAACGTGGGTGATTTCTTGAGCATGGTCATCTACGGTGACTGCGAGTTGATAAGCGGCAGGTCCGTAGTTGCGAGCGATGATAAAATCGCCGAGGAGTTTTTTAGCATCTAAGACCTGAGGACCATGAAAATCGTCATGCCAAGTCATTAACCCGTCAGGCATACGAAATCGCCAAGCGTAACGTAGTCCTTGGGCAGAGAGTCGCTCTGAGTCCTGTGCCGATCGATCGGCACAGTGGCCCGAGTAAATGACGCCATCGAGATAGGATTCGTGAGGCGCTGAGGAGCAAGCGTCGACTTGCGCACGGCTGCAGGTGCACGGATAAACCTGTTGCTTTTGCTTGAGCACTTCGAGAACTTCGTGGTAGTCGCTGGCTCGCGACGACTGCAGCGCAGCAGTAGCATCCCAGTCGATCCCCAGCCACTTGAGGTCCTCGATGGCTTGCTGGTTTGCCCAAGACTTGGTGCGAGGTGTATCTAGATCCTCGATCCGCAGTAGGAGTTCTCCCCCATGGCAACGCGTGTAGAGCCAACACACCAAGAAAGTGCGAGCATTTCCCAGGTGCTGAGCACCGGTCGGAGAGGGCGCCAGTCTTCCTCGCAGAGATTTTCCTCTAGCTGCACTCGGAATCACTACTGGTCGTTATCCTTGGGGATCCGTGGCATAAGTTGCTTATCATGTTGGATCGGCCCAAGTGGAGCGGTCTTCGCGTGCATCAATACCAAAGTGGCCGAGCGAGACTGGGCTGTGGTAGGTGCGATTTGGAGTTTCGATAGGGCCGATTCGGTCCAACCCATGGCGATCCATTCGCCTCGCATAAGCGGATAGTTTTTGAAGATCAGTTTAAGGTTTTGCTCTAAAGCGGACTTATCGAAATCCTGGCCAGATTGTCCCTCGGTTGGAAGGTGGATCTCCCAGTCGAAGTCAGACCGGTTGGGTGCATCTAGAGATCCATTCTTTTGTTCACCGGGCTTAAGCGTTCCGACAACGGCTTGCAATATCGCCCCAGAGGCGTCGGATCCTTGGAGAATTACGTCTCGGATCACCGCTTGGCTTTCGTTGGTGACTTGAAAGCTCATCGACTCTTGGTCGATCGTCCAGCAGATCGCGCCCGAAAGCGAAACGACTTCTTCGGATTGAACCAACCCGATGGTGTTCGATAGGACTGGAAAGGATTGGAAGCCCGTTCCTTTTTCATCGGCAATTTTGTAGGGGAGTAAACCACCGGCTGACAGAAGGCTTCGTTGTCGCGGTTGTGGCATGGGGCAGACGACTCCCTCGCCCTCGGGATAAACGATCTTGTAGTTGGTCGTCAGAGAGCTGTACAAGGCGTGGTGGGACGATAGCAGACCGCGCGGATAGCGGTTGTGTAGCTCGATAAACTGCATGGAGGTCTGGCTACGGGAGAATCCGACGTCGAGTTGAACGGCTCGAGCGATGACGAACACACCGGCGATGGCGATGATCGGAGCTGCAAGCCAAGCCAGTTCGAGTTTACCGATCAGACGAAAAACCAGCCAATTCATCGGTACGAGAACGATCAGATACCCAAGCAACCACTGAAGGATGGTACGGAGGTTTGGAACATTGATCCCCGAGAGTTTCTTGAGGTAGCTACTGGAGGTGTTGGTGACCAAGGAACTGGAATTCCAAGCTCCATAGCTTGTTACTTTGCCAGATCGACTATCAGAGGCTTTGGTCGGATCCTGGTTGCCTGTGCTGCTTACTAAATCTCTTGCCCATAATCGAAGCCTCGTTGTGAGGCTAGGATCGATTTCACGACTTGAGTTAGGCTCATCGTAAACCAATTGGTAATCTGGTTCGAGTTTGACACGTCGAGCAGGTTTTCGAAGGATTGCATTATGGATTAAGGCTGAGTAGCTTGGCCAATTGATAAACGCGGTATGGTTCATCGGGAAGCTTGTCATAACAATCCGCCCTTGTCCCACGAGCCGTTCTGCGACCAACCCTTCTAGATCGGTAATCCAGGAACTATCCTCGGCCAGTTGGCCTTGGAGGATCGAGATCGGCTCGCTCGGCTTGAAGCTAATGGCATCCTTAGTGGGGGTCTTGGCATATCGAATGCGCCATGAGTTTGTGTCGTTGAGTTTGTCGATTTGATCTTTGGACAACTGGGTTGAAGATGTCTGCTGGATTGGGGCGTGGGTTTTGAGAATGGACGACTCGATTCCAGCGATTGCATCTGGGCCATTGATGATGATGGTTCCCCCAAAATAGAGCCAATCGAGGATTGCTTCTTGGTGGTCCTGCGGGAGGGTATTCAAAGAGACATCGTTGATCACCATGTGCGAAATGCTCGTCATGGTCATGAGTTGATTTGGGATCGATTGGCCCATCTCTTCTTCGGCGATATCGATAATACGATGGGGAGCGATTCGACTACTCTCCTCGTTTTCGACTTGAGGCCATACGATGCAATCGAGTCCTCGCCAAAAGATATGTTGTGGTATATTTCGACTCAGCACGAGCATATCGTACTGGTAGTCTTTGAGCGGCCGAAGCAAAAAGCTCTCGTCAAACAGAGGGGCCCCCAAACCTCTTTGGGAATAACGCATGAAGATCGACAGTTGATTGCTTTTGCCAAAAGAGCTTGAAGTATCCTGGGTCTCTAAAGGCCAATCGGTCTGCAGAAACCTCATTTCGACGGTCTTTTCTTGACCCTTGGCAAGACTAATATCACGATTGAACTGAAGGGGTGTCCCGAGATCGCGAATAGTTGTCGCTCGAGAGTTTCCATCGACTTGGTAGAGCGTTGCCGACAGCGACTCATCGTTTTGATTGGCTTTAAGCTTCTGTCTTGTTTGGTACCAGTGTCCGGGTTTGACCGAGTTGCCGACGATCTCCTTGGAGTACGGAAGCGTCCGCAGTTCATCCGGGACGAGTCGTGATTTCTTTTTCTCCGGCGCTTGCTGGGTTTGGTTGTTCTTCGAACAACCCCTACAACCGCTTACCAAGACCAGAAGCAGCAAAAGCCAAACGAGTTTTGAAAGCCGACGCATGGTAAGAAGCATGATCAAGGGTGCTCCTGTAGATCGGTTAGTTCCCAAACATGCAGCCTCTTGCGCATTGCGAGCGCCCGCAGGTTCCAGGGTCTGACTCGGCAGGCCTGCTCGTCGACCCAATCATCGGTGATCCAATGACACTCAGTAGTTTTTCAAGTCGCTTTGAGCCGCACTCGGGACACGCGGGCTGAGCCTCTAGACTCTTTACCAACAACTCTGATTCTTGATTGCAATCTTTGCAACGATATTCATACAAAGGCATAACACGACCCTTTCAGTAAGGAGTAGTCATCAGCCGATCCACCACATTGCAACAGCCAATGCCACGGCGATAGCGCCCAAGAATGTTAAAGTCCACAGACCCGACCCAACAGCTTGTTTCAGTATCAAATCCATCCGTTCTTGACGCGTGGCAGCCATGACCAAACTCACAGCGACCAAAACCGGTATCGACCACAATAGGTAGACCAAGGAAACTGCCATAATCTCAAGACTCCTGGTCTTATACTAGTTGCGATTGCTGGGCCGAGCACCTGTGGAAATCAAAATCGCTTCGAGATCGACCCTACGTGAATCTCCCCACAAGCCCTCTAGGTCGTAGTACTGACGATGCTCTTGGTCAAACAGATGGACAATGATTCCACCGTAGTCGATCGCAATCCATTGGCTCTCGTTATAACCGGACATGGTAATGCGTGACTCGCCACGTTGCTTTAACTCTCGGTCAATCTCCTCGGCAATCGCATGAAGTTGACGACGCGAAGTTCCCGTAACGATCAAAAAACAATCGAAAATGCTAGTTTGTTGGGATAGATCCAGGAGCACAATATCCTGGCCTTTGTTCTCGGCGGCAATTCGCGCAGCGACCTTAGCCGATTCAATGCTATCGGCAACCGTTTGAGCGTTGTTCGCCAAAGTGGTAAGATCGGACTTTACTGTACTCATGCGCAATTGGCCATCTGCTAAATACGAACGTAGGATTTTCTAAGAGTCAAGACAGAAGGCATTCTAAGCCCAAAGACTCTGTTTGTCACGACTTAAGTTTCCGATGTCTCGCTAAGAATGCATCGTAGTCGTCCCGGGTGTCGATACCCCGAGCTGCATGCGAAACGATACCCACAACGATGGGATATCCGGCTTGCAGAAATCGCAATTGCTCTAGTTTTTCGATCCGTTCGAGCGGACTTGCAGGGAGCTTATCCAAAGCGAGCAGAAATTCACGACGGTATGCATAAATGCCAAGATGCTGCAAATAGGCACCCGAAAGATCCGAGATATCTCGCGGATAAGGGATCATCGAGCGGCTAAAGTACAACGCCATCGAGTCATGAGAGCAAACCACCTTGACGCAAGAAGGATCTTCAATGTCTTTTCGACTTTGAAGCTCCGTAGCAAGGGTCGCGATCATCGCCCTTGGCTCTTGCGCAAGCAACTCGATGAGCTTATCGATCGACTCACCTGAGATCTCGGGTTCATCCCCCTGGACGTTCACAAAAATGTCGATATCCGGACAACTGCGAGCGACCTCGGCAATCCGATCTGTACCGCTTGCAGCCAGAGGATCGGTCATGACCCAATCGGCTCGAATCTGCTGAGCGACTTGAGCCAGCCGCAGGTCGTCGACGGCCAAGGTCACGCCTTGAGCCAACCGGCTCTTGCATGCAGCTTGGTAGGTGTGAGCGATCAGGGGTTGGCCGGTTTCGGCCAAGAGAAGCTTTTCGGCCAATCGCGTTGATGCCAATCGTGCAGGAATCACGATTCTTGCGCGGACACCATTTGCGAGCATGCCACTTGTGTGCGTGCCGCTTGAAGGAATGCCTCCGAGCTGAGTTTCAGAAACGCTCTTTGGCATACGCCAACCTCTTTGAGATCCCAACGGCGGCTTGCTGCACAAACTAAGAGGCTCCGGTGGGAGTTGAACCCACGCGTGGCGGATTTGCAATCCGCTGCCTTAGCCACTTGGCTACGGAGCCTTATCTTCTAGAAGCGTTGTAGTGAAATTCATCGCATTGGTCAACACGAGTCGAGCATCGAGCCCTTAGGCTCGCTCCTCTTTTTTTCTCTACAGGCCTGCAAATCTGTGGAGCTATGACAGCAAACAGCGTACCATTTTTTCCTTTTTTAGAAAACGACCCTGCCCTACCAAGAGGCTCAGGGGTAAAATCCATTCGAATCGGTCGCTCGAAGGCTACCGATGATCCTCCCACTTTCCATGACACATTCCATGCGTCTTACGTTCGGACTCGAAGCTCGACAGATCCAAACCCAGAAACTGGCTCCCCGGATGATCCAGTCGATGGAGATCCTCCAGCTACCGATCCAAGCCCTCCAGGAGCGAATCGAGCAGGAGATGGAAGAAAATCCAATGCTCGAAGTGGCCGAACGGGACGAAAATCTTCCAGATGAAGATCTTGAATCGGATGACGCATCAAAATCCTCCCGAACCGAAGACGAGCGAGAACTGGTCGTTCGCGAGGATTCCTCGAATGCCGAAGACTTCGAACGACTCGAAAACATGGGCAATGACATGCCCGATACCTTCGACGATTTCCGACGGTCCAGCAGTCGCATTCAAGAAGACTCTGATCGGCAACACGATCTGATGGCAAATGCGATGGAGCGCCCCGAGTCGCTCAACGACTTCTTGCTCCATCAACTGGCGGAACTGGACATTGATGACGACGTTGAAAAAATCGCTGAACGAATCATCTCCTGCCTTGATGCCCGCGACGGAGGCTATTTTCACTCCTCGCTGATCGATATGCTCCCACCGGATCACAAGCCCGAGGATATCGCCAAAGCCGAAGAGGCCTTGCGGGTCGTGCAAAACCTCGAACCCTCGGGCATCGCCGCAAGATCTCTAAAAGAATGCCTTCTAAATCAACTGACCGATGATGCAGAGATGGTCGATAAACTGCGGCTGATCATCAATAACCATCTCGATGATCTGGCAGAGAATCGCATGCTGGTGATCCAAAAGAAAACCGGTTACTCGATCGACACGATCCAAAAGGTGCGAGAAGAGCTCCACAAGTTGAACCCAAAACCGGGGGCCTCTTTTATGGAGTCGTTCGTACCACTGGTTACCCCTGACGTGATCGTCGAGCAACAGGACGACCAGCAGTATGCTGTTCGCCTCGTCGACGAATACATACCTTCCCTGCGAATCAGCGAATATTACCGTCGACGGCTGATGGATCCCAAAGCCACCGAAGAAGAAAAGGAGTTCATCAAAAGAAAAGTCGGTAGCGCTCAGTGGCTTATCGAATCGATCCAGCAGCGTCAGCGTACCCTCTTTCGGGTCGCAAGTTCGATCGTCAAACATCAGCAACGATTTCTTGACGAAGGCCCCGAGGCGATCGTACCTCTGAAAATGCAACAGGTTGCCGAGGAAGTCGGCGTTCACGTCACAACGATCTCCAGAGCCGTCGATGACAAGTGGATTCAAACACCGCGCGGTATCTTTCCCCTCAGGCGTTTCTTTGTCTTCGGTACTCAAACGGCCGACGGAGAAGATGTCGCTTACGAAACCATCCGGTTGAAGCTTCAAGAGATCATCGATAAAGAGGACAAAACACGTCCTTGCAGCGACGACGAACTGATGGAAGAGCTACAAAAGCAAGGACTGGGAGTCGCTAGGCGAACGATCACCAAGTACCGCAAAAAAATGGGTATCCCCAGCTCGCGTCAACGGCGTGATTGGACCAAATAACTGTTCTTCAGAAATTCTCGTACCCGTACTCGTACTCAGTGAAACGGTACTCGTACTCGAAGGGACGTATCGGGATGTCGTTGACAAACAGGTCAAATTCCGAGGCTCTAGCTTCCTAAAAAAATCGATTGAATTGAATCGATTCAGGCGTTTCGAGTACGAGTGCGAGCGGGATCAGTACATCCAATCCTCTCGGCTCAATGCCCCGAACTCCTCCTCTTGCGATTCCCAAGCCGAGGCGATCTGCTGCCAAGCTGCACCTTGTTCTATGGCCAATCGCTCTGTGCTCGAACCAAACAAAAGATCGATAGCGATCGGATCTGAAACAAACTCGTAGGTCTCTGTCCGCCAAGCGAACCGCTTAGGATCTTGGTTTCGCATTTCCAACAGAAGCGCAAGCGAAACTCTCACCGGAGAAAATCTTCTGCGATCGACCACATGGATTTGCACTCCTCCGCAATCCACCCCAGCGTGCTTTTGAAACGTCGGACGAAACCATACCGGACGAAATACCACTCCAGGTAATTTCATCGCCTGCATCGAACAAGCGAGCTTGATTGCATCGATCCAAGGTGCACCACTTATCTCAAAGGGTTTTGTCGTCCCACGACCTTCACTCAGGTTGGTTCCTTCAAGCAAGCATTGGCCAGGATAAACTATGGCCGTATCGAGCGTCGGCATGTTCGGTGAAGGCATCACCCATGGCAAATTGCATTCGTCGAAATACATCCGCCTAGACCATCCTTGGCAAGGGATCACTCTAAGCTCTCCAAGTTGTTTGCCATGGGAATTTTTCACCAAATCCCGATAGTACAATCTTGCTAACTCCCCGATGGTTAATCCATGACGTACCGCGATTGGATGCACTCCGACGAAACTCTCGTATCGGGCTCTGAGCATCGGTCCTTCGACCTGCAATCCTCCGATCGGATTGGGTCGATCCAAAACGATCACGCTCACTCCCATCGGTAAAGCTACCTCCAGGCAATACTTCATCGTCGCTTGAAACGTATAGAATCGACTACCGATATCCTGCAAGTCGACGATCAGGCAGTCCAAGCCATCGAGTTGCTCGGGGGTAGGTTTGAGACTTTCAACGGTTTTTCCGTACAAGCTAACGATTCTCGCATGGATCTGTTTTTCCAACCCAGGAGCCTCGTCGTCTCGAACACCAATCAAATCCTGAGCCTGACCATGGAGTCCATGCTCTGGACCAAAAACACGTACGAGCCGAACTCCATCGATCGACGCAATCGCCTCGATACTGCTTCGCCAAGTCCGATCGATGGCCGCAGCATGGGTTACCAAACCGATCCGCTTGCCTTGGATCGATTGTCTTTCAGTCGATAGCAGAGCGTCCAGACCACTTCGTAGCATTCCTCAGATCCCCTAGGTTTTGTTGGATCGATCCGATGGCAAATCGATGTAAAGCGAATCGGGGTACTGGACACTCATCAAACACAATCCACGCGCAGGAGCGGTTTGACTCTCCGAATCGCGCTCTTTGGAATCGATCACTGCATCGAGCCAACTAGGACCAAACCGCCCCTTACCGATCTGGACCAATGCTCCTGCGATGTTTCGAACCATGTTGTAAAGAAAACCATCGGCTTGGATTTCGATCAGGATCTCTCGACCCGCAAGGGCCTCGACGGTTTGAACCTCAAGCTTATAAACCGTTCGCACCGATGTTTTGCGTGTCGAGCCTAATGTTTCGAACGACTTGAAGTCATGTGTGCCTATTAATTTACTTGCGCCAGCGCGCATCGATTGCACATCGAGTTCGCGGGGAATCCACCAATGATAAAGCTGTCCTAAAGGATCCGGAACGCTCGAATTGCGAATCGTGTAGCGATATGTTTTAGAGATTGCATTTCGAATCGGATCGAATGCACCAATCACTTCGCGGCATTCCAAAGCGGCGATGTCCTTGGGCAAGTGCTGATTGATCGCACGCACAATCTTGTCCGCCGTGTGCTTCCATGCACTGGTACCAAACGCAGCGACTTGTCCCCGAGCGTGTACCCCTGCATCGGTTCTCCCGCTACCTTGGATCGAGACAGGATGTCCTAAAACATGAGCGATACTCTCGGAGAGAACCTGCTGGATGGCAAGTCCGTTGGGTTGAATCTGCCAACCGGCGTACCTAGTTCCATCATAGGCGATCTTTAGCGCAAAACAGCGCCAAAGAGGGTCATCGGTTGGCATCGCTGCGGACTCGGATGGATCGGATCGAAAACTCCGGAAGCTTCTCCTCAAAGCCCTTTAGAATCTGAGACTTCATGTAGTCCAATTCCGTCGCAACGACCTTACTGGCCGCGACGATCGTCAATTGTCCTCGCTCGATTTTTCCAATCGTCGAATACCTTGCAAGATTTTCGCCGACGATTTCGGTCCAAGCCTTCCGCAGTTGATCGGCTGATTGGACCGATGAATATCCTCGTTGTTGGATAACTCTTCGAATAACCGAAGAGATCTTGGAAGCCTGAAATCTCGATCCGCGTTTCTCCGGGATCTGATTCAGATAATAGGCTTCCTCTTTGTCATCCATCACGCATCACCTGGCTGGAACAAAACCTACTTCTTTGTCTTTTTCTTGGCCGCTGTCTTCTTGGCGGTGCTAGTCTTGGCGGTGGTAGTCTTTACAGCTGTCTTCTTGGCACCACTGGTTTTCTTTGCAGCAGGCTTCTTTGCAGCAGCCTTTTTCGTTGCCGGTTTAGAAGAGGCTTTCTTCGCAGATGCGCTGCTAGCCGAAGTCTTCTTGGCCGATTTTCCGCCAGCGAAGATAGCAGACCAGCCCTCGGCATACTTTTCATTGGTTCCGACACGCGTAATGGTCACCTTAATCACCTCAAAGCAATCGTAAGAACAAAAAATCCATAAATAGCATCGCGTATAATGCAACGCGGTGCTGGTCCAACACGCAATAGTTTAGCGAGTACGCAAGCTTTTTTCGAGACCAAAGCAAGGCTCTTGGTAGCCCTACTCCGATCCGCCCTGGAGGTTGTTGCGGGCTCTCAGGGTGCCTGCTGGTTGCGATGCCAATTCGGCCATCTGCTGAATAACGCTCGGAAGAAAAACAACACCTGAGTAATGGTCGGCTGGTAGTTCGATGTGGTGACCTTCCGGAAGCCTAGCGGCAAGAGCATATTTTTTGGAGCTCACCGGCGGGACAACCGTATCGTTGGATCCCGAGTAGAGCCATGTTTTATCGGCTGCAACACGATGAGCCAATCTCAATGGCTCGATCGAATAGAGCGCCTCTTTGGCTTGATCCATGCTGATGCCACTCTTGGCTAGCTCATTGCGTGTCTTTTCCGCATCGCGGTCGCCATTGGCAAGCACGCCATAGAGATCACCGCCGGCCAAAAGGATCATCGATCGGTGATACGCCGCATCGAGGCCCGTGGTCGTTGCTACGACGAACCCGCCAAGGCTCGTTCCTTGGATCGACACGCGTTGCGGATCGATCCAAGGCAAGACGCCTACGGCATCATAAGCTCGTCGTGCATCGGTAATCCCTTGCTTGAGACCCGCGATGAGGGCCTCTCCTTCGCTCTTGGTGCTTGCTGGGTTGCGACGCAGACCGTAGGTGGGCAGTTGCAGGAGCAGCGCATGAACGCCCTGATTGCTGAGTCCTCGGGCGATCATCTTTCCTACGGTCATCCCCCTTCCGGATTCGTGCACAACGACAATCGCTGGAGCTCGATCGAGCTTCTGGCCTTTCTTGGTCGCTTGATACCACTCCATGGCAACCAAATCATTGACCGGGTCTCCACTGGGTACCGGCGATGGAAAGCGGACAATTCGATCGATCCCGCTACGACGCTGCTTTTCATCGGCATCCTCGATGCGTACTTGGAAGGTTCCCCTTTCCCAACCCAATCCATTCAAACAAGCCTTTGCATCTTCGGAAGTTTCCTTCGAGACCTCTAAAGCAACGGTGTCTTTGGCCTCGAAGATCTTGTTGTCCAACGAAATCTCTTGCTTGGGCTTGCCGGTCGAATCTCTTTGTGACTTGATCTCTTCGAGCAACGCTCCAAGATCGAATTTCGCATAGGGCATTTCGGCAGCAGGTTTAGAATGGCTGGCGTTTGCTACGTAAAGCAGCCCGTCTTCGGGAACAAAGAGCACATTATGGAGATTCGAATCCATGGCTACCGGACGGCACATGAGCTGAGTTGCCGCCGCAGTGTCGATCTTGCCATACTGATCCTTGACCCGCTTTTTGAGCTCCGTGAGCCGCGAGCCGGCCGAAAGAACCACCGCATTGGGAATCCCATCACCGAGCAGTTCATGTGCTTGGCCGGGCGCAACGAAGTCGATTTTCTCAGGTGTGGCAGCAACGCCGACGGCGGACTTTTCTTGGCCGTCAGCAAACACATAGTAGTACTCACAAGTCCTAGGGCTCTTTTGCCATAAGTCTTTGACCTCCTCGAGCGAATCGCATTCCTCCATCGCGCGACGCATCAGGGTGGCCATCGGAACACCGTTCCACTGACCTTCACCTCGTCCACCCATTTCACCGAGCGAAATTTTCTCAGCATTCATACCGCTGACCGAGCCGATGAAACCAGCATATCCGACGTTGGCAAAAGGAATGTGGCCATCGGGAGCGACAATGAATGTCGTTGCTGCATCCTGCAATCCGATGGCTGTCATGTAATCGAGCACTCGACCGTGGTAGAGCTTGCCACCGACGGTTGCATCGCCAAAGAGAGCAAAGCCCGAGCAATGGAACAGTTCGGGGAAGACGTTCAAGGTTTCGATGAGTTGCTCGTCGAGTCCAAGTGATTTGGCCATCGCGCGGGTCTCTACCAAATGCCGCTCAGGAATATGGGGCTTGAGTTGGGCGTAAGCCCGATCAAGATCCTGGCGGAACCATCGACCATTGGCGATCGTTTGAGCAAAACCAAAGCCATAGAGAACCGAATCGATACACCGCTGAGCCTCGGTCTTAAGCAACTGACCGTGGGCTTTACCGATCTGTTCGGGGGTGCCATACAAAAGAGCCACTCTCTGGCCATCGATCCAACGCAACTCTCCGTTTTCGACCTTGCGACCTTTTTGCGTCGGTTCGGTCAAGCGATTCGATGGAGCCAAGACTTCGCCAGCCCTTCGCAATCCCCGAGCGATGGTCTTTTCGATTTCCATGCGCGAAATCGCCTCGGCTTCGTAATCTCCCCAGTGGGCCGTCACCCAAGCCTGCGGGGTTTGTCCCTCTAATCGCGGAAACAGCACTGCATGGTCTTTGGTCAGCCTGAGCGTTGCTTGAATATCTTTGGTGGATACCCTGACGCTCGACTCCTGATCACCATTGAAACTTACACGAACATCGTCCGAGACGAGCCATTGCTTTCCGTCCGAAGCGAGTTTGACTTGATTGGAACTGAGGACCAAATCGGCCAGAGCATTTCCGTCGAGAAATTTGATGAGTTCAAAGGGGGCTGCGATCTGCGTGGTACCTTTGATGGTGCGTTTGAGGAACTCTTTGGTTTCGAGATTGTCTTCGGTATCGACATCGCCTTGTCCCCAAAAAACCTTCCGATGCTTAGGCAGCACCACCGCCGTAAGGTCGGCCGAGCGAACCAAGGTAAGAGCATACTCTGGATGGCTAAGGACGAGTTCAAAATGGGCATCCGAATGCCGCACGAACTTTAATTCGATCTGCTGAACTTTATTGTCGATCGGAACCGACCCGCTGCCGCTTAGCGTAAAGTGCTCTGTGCGAAGTTGCAGGGCCGCTAGCCACGGATCGAGTTGAGATCCAAGTTGCTTTTCGGGTGTGTTGTTGGACTTGTCCTGGGCAAGTGCGACACAAGATCCTGTCGTTGTTCCAAGGCAGAAAATCGATGCGAGTGCAAAACGCGTGATCCCAAAATGCTTGATCCATCGGGTAGAGTATTCAAGGGCAGCCATAGAAAGCGATCTCCGGGAAAGGAAGCCGGGCAAAGTCAGCAACTCGTGGTCTTAATTTAATGGTTCGCGAAAAGAGCCCGCAACACAAGAAACTAAGGAAATTGAAAAAAAGGGGGAACTCCCCTCGTTGGTTGAGCCGTTTTCAAACGTTTTCCATGAGTGATTTTGCACGTCGGATTAAATCCTCGGCCGATTGCTTATCGGGTGCTTCGGCGATCAAACGCACAAGCGGTTCGGTGTTGCTAGAGCGCAAAAGCAACCATCCATCGGCCCAGTCGAGCCTCACTCCGTCGAGAGTGCTGACCGAATCGGCTTGTAAGCCTGTTTGCAATAGCTCGATCGAGGCATCAAGTTTCTCTTTGCTCAACGTCATTTTGTCCTTGATCATCGCGAATCGCGGAAGCGAATCGACCAATTGCGAAATCGACTTGCCAGTAGCCACCATCAGATCCAAGACCTGAGCCATACCGACGAAACTATCTCGCACCAAAACGACCCGAGGGTCGATCGGTCCTCCACTTCCCTCCCCCCCGTAAAGCGCCTTGTGCTCAAGCATGCAATCGACAACATTGGCCTCGCCAACCTTGGATCGAAAGAATGGGACTTGGTACTTGTTCGCCAAATACTCGGTCATTGAGCTCGATGCGCAGTTGGTGACCAAAGGCCCCCGATGAAGCATCAAGGCTCGCATCGAGCACAAAACAGGTGTGTACTCTTCGCCGATGTAGTTGCCATGTTCGTCTAGGATTGCCAAGCGATCCGCGTCGGGATCTTGGCAAAAGCCGACGGTAAAACCTCCAGCGGTGAGAGTCGAACCGATGGCCGATAGATTTTCGCTGATCGGTTCTGGGGGATGACTAAAACGGCCATCGGGCCGATCGCCGATGATCTGAAAATCGCATCCGAGAGCTTCAAGCAATCGAGCGGCAAGGATCGAGCCTGCACCGTGATTGCTATCGACCAACACCCGAATCCTCTGTTGACGAATGGCTTGCACATCGACCGTTGCTAAAACGCGATCCAAGTGGGCTTGGTGAGGATCCTCGACTCTGGAACGCGAGCCGATCGAGTCAAAAGCAGCCCAAGGTGCGCTGTGCGAGTCTTGCGAAAGTTTGCGATACATTACTAAGACGCGGTGGCCCAAGCTTGCCGGCAGGACTCGGCCGTCGGGGCCAAAGAGTTTCATTCCGTTGTAGGGGGGTGGGTTGTGACTGGCCGAAACCTGGATCGCTCCGGCGGCCTTTAGGTTTTGGACAGCAACTCCAAGCGTCGGTGTGGCAGTGACATCCAAGTATCGGCATTCTCTCCCGCAAGCGACGATTCCAGAGGCGATTGCATCGCAGAGAAGCGGGCCGCTGGTTCGGCCGTCCCTGGACAAAAGAATCGGGCCTGGGGCAAGCTGGCTGCAGAAAGCTCGAGCAAACCGGATGGCCACCTCGGGTGTCAATTCCTTGCCAATAATTCCCCGCAGGCCACTGACGCTGATGATAGGTTCTGCCAAGACGGGGTACTCCTGAAAAGTTTTGCTTCGTAAAAATCTTGAAAAAACCGAAAAATCTACCGTAATCGGGAGACTTGGGCGCAATCCGCAGACGATGCAAAGTCGTCATCAAGCCCCCAGCCCTCCCGGTGGACGTTGCTTGACACCCGAATTTCACCAACTTACCATCGGTTTTGTCTTAAAAATAATAGGACTGCCGATTATTTCCAACTATGCTAGGGAATTCTTGGCTCTCGTGGCGATGATAGCCGAGTTAACCGGCGCTGTTGACGTTCCTTGTTTACGATTAACCCATCACGGCTGACCTCATGGACTTAATGGGAATAATAGTTTGGTTAGTGGTCGTACTGACCCTGGCCATATTTATTTGGATGATGGTCAAGTCCGTCAAAGAGTGGGGCGCTCTGCACGCGGTCTTGATGAGCTTGCTGTTTATCCAAATCTGGTGCTTGCTTTTTTTCACCGCAGGAGTCGCAAGCCGTCGCAATGGCTACATGAAGGCCTACGAAACGCTCAAGAGAAAAGTAGCTCAGCGGGAGCGGGAACTCTACGAGGTCAGTTACGGTGATAAGCTCAATCCAAATCCGGATATGAACAGCTATGTCCCGGTGACCAACGAGTTGAATCGGTTGAATGTCGAACGCGGTCGGGTTTGGCGTGGTGCGACGGTCGTCGGGCTTGCCCAAGGCGAGGCGAGTTTGCAAATGGGCATGGTCGCACCAGTAGCGGCTCCAAATCCAGCCGACCCAAGCGCCCCGGCGCCCAACGCCCCGGCTCCCAACGCCCCGGCGGCTCCAGCAACAGATGTAGGTCTTGCCGCACAAACGATCGTCCATGTCTTTGGCGAGTCGAACGAACAACGCGGACTCCTGCCGACGATCTACCTTGGGGAGTTTGTCGTCACAGAAGCCAACGGTGGTAGCGTCAAGATTAAACCGACCGCAACCCTGACCCCCGAACAGATCGCCGCTATTGGATCGGGTCAGTTTACGACTTGGTCGATCTATGAGCTCATGCCCTTGGACTCCCATGACGCTTTCGCAGCCGAGGGCTCGAAGCCTGACGAAAACTCGATTTTCGGACGCATGGACTTAAACGAAGTGGCTAGCTTGCTCAAAATCGATCCGGCCTTGGCTACCGCTGAACCTACTGGTTTGAAGATCCAAGATGCGATTAAAGCAAGAGTGCTTCAGTCGTATCTCAATGACGGATCTAGACCCCCCGAGGGAACTCCACCCGAACAGGTTTACGTTCGTGTTGAGTTTTTGAAAGACTACAAGATCGAAGTCGATGCTCAGGAGCAGCGCAATGCGACCGAAGGTGGCTTCTATGACCTGAGCGGTCGATCCGTTGATGCAAGGCTCAAGCGTGGAGGAGAAGATGGTGCGACGGTTTCCTTCAAGCAAGGTGACAGGATTGTTTTCGATTCGACCACTGCAAATGACCTTGGAAAACAGGATTTGATCAAGGTTGTCTCGCCGGTCTTTGTTCGTTCGCTCAACGATTACGAATATGCGTTTCGAGAGGTTCGCCGTCAGATCACTGCAGCCTTGCAAGACGCTGTTTTGATCCAACGCGAGTTGGCTGAAATGCAAAAATCTCAAGGTGTCGCTGACAATCAAGTTCGCTTGGGTCAAGAAGAGCGATCCAAGCTCGACAAGGATTTTGCCCAGTACAAAAAAGAACTCGATGTGATTAGTTCCGAGGCCGCAAGACTTCAAGAAGAGTCCCAGACGACTCGCTCGGAGATCTCTGCGACCTTCAAGCAAATCCAAGCTCTTCGCGACCAGATCGTGGCTCGCCAAAGAGCGCTCAGCGAGGCGATCAACGCCGTATCGGGAACCCCGAATCCTTAGAATGTCGCAAGTTTGCCTCTTGGGTGGATTTGCATCTAGCCTGACAGGCTGCTATGCTCGATGCGCTTCGTCAAGCGTGGCTCGAGCTTTCGGCTCATCGCCTGCTCCCACTCCATGTATCTTGCAAGAGTTTCTTACCTGCAATTCCTAGCCAACCAACCTAAGTCGGAGGAAAGTCCTATGAACGAATCACCCAAGGCTCCACTTCAGCGCCGAACATTCCTGACAGCAGCCGGTGCAGCAGCGGCCGTAGCGACCCAATTGTCAGCCAAA
>JAJTFC010000157.1 GCA_021298315.1 Planctomycetaceae bacterium | reverse complement strand
TATCGATGCTTTGGATTGGGCCATCGAATTGCGAGAGAATCGAGAGCGTTGGATTCGAATCCACGACAGGGTGGTTCGAGGAGAGATGCCACCGGAGTCTGCACTCAAAGATGCAGAGATTGCTCCCATTGCAGAAACGCTGAAGAAAACATTGCATGCGGAAATCTCGGAGCGACAGGATCGCGACGGCAGGACGTCGTACCGGCGATTGAATCGCCGCGAATTCGAGAATAGCCTTCATGATCTGCTGGGGATCGATACTCCGCTCCAACACTTATTGCCTGAGGATGGCCGGGCCAGTGGCTACGACACCGTGTCGGAAGGTCTCAGGATCTCGGGTTTGCAGTTGGAGAAGTACCTTGAAGTGATCGAACTTGCGCTCGACGATTGCATTCGGTTGACCGCAACTCCCAACGTGTTCAAGAAGCGGCTGCGGTACCACGACGAAAAAGGAGTACGAGAGAATCTCGACAAGGCCGAAGGCGCTGTTGACCCTGCTTCGGGACAAAAACACCGGCAATTGTTTCGTCAGACGGAGAATGCGATTGTCTTTATCAGCCATGGATATTCGCCGGACGACCTGAGACAATTCAAACCCCCTGCGAGTGGGCTATATCGGATTCGAGCCTCGGCGTACGCTGTGGATAGTCGCGATGAAGCCGTCGCGTTGAAAGTGTACTCGAGCGATTGGAAGACCAGCCGCATGCTTCGGTATTTCGAGCTGCCGGAAGGAGTGCCACGCGTCGTCGAATTTACCACTCGGCTAACCCCCAAGGAGCATCTTCGATTCTCCGGGTATGGGATCGGTATCGACGCGCAAGGCAAGAGCTTGTGGAACGTCGATACCGTCAAGGACTGGAAAGTTCCCGGTATGGCGATTGAATGGATTGAGATCGAAGGCCCCCTTTTTGAACAGTGGCCACCCCAAAGCGTATCGAGCGTGTTCGGTGATTCTTCGGTACGCAAGCTTAAGAAACGAGGTGCTTGGACTCAGAACGGTCCTATCGCTTACGAATTGGCGCCGGAGAATCCAAAGTCCGAATCCGCAGATGCGATCCAACGATTCGCTCAGCGGGCGTTTCGCCGCCCTCTTCAAGATGGACAAGCCGATCGCTTCATCGCCTTGGCACACCAGGAATTGGATTCGGGCCGTACCTACGAGCAAGCGATGCGTGTGGCTTTGCGAAGTATCCTGATTTCGCCCAAATTCCTTATGCTCGAAGAGTCCCCTGGCAAGCTTGACGACTATGCACTTGCTTCACGACTTTCCTACTGCTTTTGGAGCAGTCCACCCGACGAAGAACTCCTGGAACTTGCAAAGAGCAGCAAGCTCTCCGAGGCAGATGTTTTGCGGGCCCAGGTTGATCGACTTTTGGATTCCCCTCGCGGTCGGGAGTTTATTGTCTCGTTCGCCGGGCAGTGGCTCGACCTATTTCAAATCGATGCAACCACCCCCGATGCGAAACTGTACCCCGAGTACGACGATCTGCTCAGGGATTCGATGGTCGCAGAAACTCAATGGTTCTTTCGCGAGTTATTGCAGAAGAATCTGCCTATCGGTGCTATCATCGATTCGGATTTTGTCATGATCGATCGGCGACTCGCTGAGCACTATAGCCTGCTCGGGGAATTTCATCTCAGCGATCCGAATCTCTACGGTGAAGAGATTCGCCGGGTGCAATTGCCCCAAGACTCTCCGCGAGGAGGGATCATGACCCACGCATCGGTTCTCAAGGTGACAGCCAATGGGACGGTAACCTCTCCGGTCCTTCGCGGTGCCTGGATCTTAAGGCGATTGATCGGCCGCCCACCGTCTCCTCCACCGCCGGTCAATGCCATCGAACCCGATACGCGCGGAGCGACCACGATTCGCGAACAATTGTCCAAGCACCGTGATTCTGAGACATGCAATCGATGCCATCGAGAAATCGACCCTCCCGGATTTGCGTTGGAAAGTTTCGACGTGATCGGCGGGTTCCGGGAAAACTATCGATCGGTTGGCGAAGGCACACCGCCTAAGGCCAAGCTCCACGGTAGGGATATTTGGGAATACAAACTTGGCAAACCCGTCGATCCAAGTGGCGAAACCTCCGATGGGGTTCCGTTTTCCAATATCGAGTCCTTCCGAAACATCCTACTGCGCGATCAAGGCCAGATTTCCAGGTCCCTCGTCGAGCAGTTTGCGACCTACGCCACTGGGTCAGCCATCAGCTTTGCCGATCGAGAGGAAATCGATCGTATCGCTGCGGAGGTCCAGATCAACGGTGCGGGGGTCCGCACACTCGTCCATCGCGTCGTCGCGAGCAAGCTATTCACCCACAAGTAGTCCGATTGATCCGAACCGATCATCCACAAGAAACAGATTCTACGAGCCAATGATGAACTACCCCAACGGCGTTTTCAGGACGGATCGACGTGCCTTTTTGCGAGCGAGCGGAGTTGGGTTGGCGTTGCCCATCCTCGATGCTTTCCTTCCCCGAGGTGTCCGAGCCGCCGATGAGAGTATCCCGCAGCGAATGGTCTGTATTTGCACCACACTCGGCTTGCACTCGCCGTTTTTATTCCCGGAGGCTGGTGGATCTGACTTCGAGTTGACACCCTACCTGAAAATACTCGATTCGCATCGCCGGGACTTTACGTTATTCAATGGTATATCCCATCCGGACCAGTCCGGCTCGGATGGTCATTCCTCGTCGATGACGTGGTTGACAGCAGCCCGGCACCCCGGACTTGCGGGCTTCCGAAACTCGATCTCCATCGACCAATGGCTCGCCTCGAAAATCGGGCTAGAGACACGGTTCCCGTCGCTACAACTCAGTACGGACGGATCGAGCCAATCGTATACATCCAGTGGGATCATGATCCCTGGGGAACAGTCTCCATCGCGAATGTTCACCAAACTCTTTCTCGACGGCACCGCGGAGGCGAAAGACGCCCAGATTCAGAAGCTTCGCGAAGGCAAAAGCATCATGGATACGGTCCGAGAAGAAACGCGGCAATTTCAAAACCGAATCGGCAAAGACGACCGAGAGAAGCTTGAGGAGTACCTCTATTCGGTCCGAGAAATGGAGCAGCGGTTGTCTGCTGCGGAAGCTTGGGTACACAGGCCAAAACCTAAGGTCGAAGCGACGCTTCCCGAGGATATCAAGGAAAGCAAGGACTTGATCGGACAAATGCAATTGCTTTTCGAACTCATACCACTAGCCCTGCAGACCGATTCGACGCGGCTGATCACCGTGATGGTCCAAGGCCGAAATGATGTTCCACCGATTCCTGGAGTCAGCATCGATCACCACAACCTGTCCCACCATGGTCAAGATACCGAAAAAATTAAGCAACTGCGTTTGATCGAAGAAGCTCAATTCCACGCATTCGAAAAATTGCTTGCTGCATTGAACCGCAAGCAGGAGGGGGCGTCTCGACTTCTAGATAGCACTTCCGTGCTTTTCGGAAGCAACTTAGGAAATGCCAATTCCCATGACACGAAAAACCTGCCGCTGCTGCTTGCGGGCGGGAGATTTCGACACGGTCAGCATTTGATGCTGGATCGCGAGAAGAACACACCGCTTTGCAATCTCTTTGTGCAAATCGCACAGCAGATGGGGCACGAGCTAGAGCAGTTTGGGAGCAGTTCCAGCAGCGGTGTCCGAGGGCTTGAGGTTCGATCAACGTAATGCAATCGAACCGGCGTTTTCTTAAAACCGAGGATCACCATGGAGCAAGAACAGAAGTCTTTGACATTGGATAATTCTACGTTTGCAAGCAATCCTGGCGAATTGGATGTGCAACGTCTGCGTTGGTTCATGAGTTATCCGAAATGGCCGCTGATTTGGATGCTCAGTCTCGCTTTCTTTCTTGTGCTAGCGATCTTTGCGCACTGGATATTCTGGATCCCAACCATACTGCTTCTGCTGATGAATTGGTTGTATTGGCGTAAAGTAAGCGATCATTTTCGTTTTGGATGTGCAAACCCTGGTGTTGTTTTGTCGCTCGATCCGATGCTCATCGCAGTATGCACGGACTTGACGATGGGCGAAGGCGAATTCCCCGTGATCAAGATTATCGAAAAGAAACTGACGAGCATCTGTGGCCAGTTGCCACAGGTTGGAAGTCTGGTACCGACCGTCGCTTTGTACCAATTCGGCGGAATGAAAGAAGACCAGAATCATTGGGCGGACTTTGACCCACGACCGATCGATTGTGCGACGAGTGATCTACGAGAGATCAAGCGGGTGATGGATAGTTTCGACCCAGACGACATCAACGAGCTTAAAACGTGGCTTAAACAAGTTCCACAGCCGTATCGTCCAGGACTGTATCCTATCGATAAAACCCTTTGAGAAGATCGCTTGAGAGCACACGATTCAAGACCGCCGTCGGCTCTTGCCGAATGGCGTTGAATTAGTGTAAGCGGAAGTGCGCAAGCACTCCGGTGAGTGATGGGGTGTCCTCGATATCGCAAGGTTTTTCACCGGACGGCTTGCGCCGTTCCGCTTTTAATTCAACGCCATACGGTTTTATGCTGGCGGGGCCATGACTTGAGAGTTGACGGTAGGCATCAAGTCTCCCCGAGCGAGCGATTCAACAAAGGGCGAATTAGACCGCGAAGCTCCAGAGGCAGTCGAAACAGAGCGCGATCGGAACGTGGATCGGAGTTCATGACTTCGACAGCAGCATCAAGACAGCGCAGTGGGATCTCTAGAGCGTCACAGCCTTGGCCGGCCTGCTGCAAAGCGGCGTTCCAACACTCGATCTGCGACTTGGAAAACCCACCCTCATCCAGATGTTGAATCGATTTCGTGATCCCCTGACCAAGCTTATCCGCACATCCGTGTTCGATGTACATCGATGCGATCACCGAAATGTAGTTTGCCCACTGGGCAGGGCTGCGCCCAAGCACCATCCAAAGCAAGTCATGGGGTGCCCCTCCGTATTCGCTGGTTTCCGGAGAACCTTCGACGAACGCCCTTGAAAGTGCTGTCTTCACGTCTTCCAGAGAGCAATGATCGATCATCGGTTCAACGATTGCAAATAAGCCTTCGGTACGCTGTTTCGGAGAAATCGAGGGGATTGCTACGAAAGCTTCAAAGTCGGCAACACTCTCCTTAAAATGTTTAGTTTGCCGGTTGGCTACTGCTCGGGCCAAGAGCGCTCTAGCCCTCAGTTCCACAGTCGCATCGGTCATCGCAATGACCGCCGAATAGTCGGACAATGCACGCTCGATATCCCCCTGATCATCATACAAAATGCCACGAATACTAAGAGCCAATGCCCTCTGATCTACAGAGGCATCGGGCATCTCCACGACTGCCGAGTAGTCCGACAATTCACGCTCGATATCCCCATGCAGACCGTACGTAACGCCTCGATTGATAAGAGCCATAGCCCTCTGGTCCATTGGTGCATCGCGCATCTCCACTACCGCCGAGAAATCCGACAATGCACGCTCGAAGTCCCCTTGCTGACGGTACGCAACACCTCGATTGAAAAGAGCCATAGTCCTCTGGTGCACAGGCGCAGCGGTCATCCCAATGACCGCCGAATAATCCATCAAGGCACGCTCGATTTCTCCGTGCTTATCGTACGTAACACCTCGAAGGACAAGAGCCCAAGCCCTCAGTTCCATTGGTGCATCGCGCATCTCTACCACTGCCGTGAAATCCGACAACGCAAGCTCGAAGTCCCCCTGCTTATGGTACTTACCACCTCGCCGCAATCGCGCAGTAGCTTGGTCAATGGATGCGGATTTGGCCGACGAGGGATCTGCAAATTTCAATTCCTTGATCAGTCTTTCTGCCGTCTCAAAATCTCCGTTCGAGATTTTGGAATCGATCTCCGAGCCAAGCGTCATCGCAAGGTTACCTTTAAAGCCATCTCCCAACTCGATGGCCAACTTACAGTACTCGCTGACTCGCCTGTTGTCGGTTTCGATCAACTTCGACTCAAGCTCGGTCACCGGGAACCACGCGCGAAGAAATCGGGCGAGCAGTCGGAGTGGACGTCCATGTTGGTTTTTGACCTCGAGGCATAACCGCATCAGCGGCTCGGACATGTCGTAGTAAGACTCCTTGCCCCGTTTCTCCGATCGCACATAACCTTTGTCCTTGAGATTGCCAAGTTGTTTCGAACAGACGCGTTCATCGATGAACGTTTCGCTGGCAACCTCTTTGACGGTTAAGGCTCCTTGGGCATCGCATAGGCATTGGACGAGCTGCCTTTGCTGATCCGGCAGGGCTCGGATCCTTTCCTGAAAAAACGGCGTCATGTCGTTGGCAAGACTATCAAAGGCCGCAACGAGATCGTCAAGAGACTCCTTGGTGAGAAACTCCGAGAGCAGCACGTACATGCGATGATTGCCACCAGCGAGGTAGTGCAAGGCGCGAATCCGAAACTGCCCTTCGGCGGACTTCAAATATCGGATAAGCTCCCGATTCGAATGCTCTAAGCTGATCCGAGTGATCAGCTCGACAGCTTCGTCGACCGACAAGGGTTTCAAGTGCTGGATATCAAAGAATCCAAAAAAGGCTTCGTTGCGATCGGATACACCCGAGAACAATTGCTGAGCGGTGGCCAAGGTGGCTATTTTCCTCGTCTCTTGCAGAAAGGCTCGCCACTTCTTCTGACCCGAATCGCCAAGGCTGTGGAATGTTTGGTCCATGTTCTCGGTGACAAGCAACAAGTTGCGAGCCCCCAGTCGACCGACGGTGGATTGCAAAACGGCCAATGCGGCATCGTCGTTGGGTAGCCCGCGCACGGCTGTTTTGAAGTCTGCGGGGAACTCCTTGGGATACTCCTTGGACAATTGACTCGCGATGCCAAAGGCCAAGTGGATCAGACCCGTAAAGGAGTCATCTTCTCCCAACCAAGCAATCCGCATGCAATCGGCAAGCTGGGATTTTTTTTGTAGTTCCCAGACCGCAAGACTCACCAGATTGGTTTTCCCGCACCCGCGAGGTCCTATGAGCAGGATATGGTGCTTGTCCCCCGTCGTCATGCTGCGGGATAATCGATCCACGATACGTTCCAGAAGCTTTTCGCGCTGGACAAAGATCCGCTTGAGCAACTCCGGATCGGTGTTGCTGGGGGTGTAGGTCGACAGGATAGGTCGTCGGTTCATCTCTACAGCCCCTGCGCTAGCTTCCACCACCTCTGAATGAGGGGGAATCGAAAGAGGTATCGTTTTTTGTCGTTGCTATCCGATTCGTGAACCAAGTAGTGATCCAATGCCAACGACCCGAGCAACTCGACGATGTGATTTCGATCCGTGATTTGGAAGTGGCTCTTCACAACCGCCCAGACTTGATCGATCGACTGGGGCTCCGTCACTGAAGCCATATGATCGAGAATCGTTCGAGCGATGTCTTCGTTTCGGAGTGGCTTGCCGGACACATCGTCGATAGTGCCTTTATAGTATATGCCTAGCCGATTACGAAAGTGCTCCATCTCCCAAGGATCTTGGTCGCTCAAGAGTTGATCGCGTACTGTTTCTTCG
>JAJTFC010000156.1 GCA_021298315.1 Planctomycetaceae bacterium | reverse complement strand
GAGATCCAAGCCAAATCGGGGGATCGGGTCATCGGTATCAGTGGAGGGCGAACCAAGGATGGTGCCGTCGATGAGTGGTCTCACTTCGTCAACAACTTTGTCATCGATAAAAACGGGGATCGCATTGCAAGAAGAAATGCGCAAGACATTTTCATCGCGTTGTACGATCATCAGATTCCCCCAGGTGCGGGCCAAACGGTTCACTATCGCCTGGATGTTCCCAAGGACATCGACGCGGCTATCGAGGTGACCGTGAAACTCAACTATCGCAAGTTTGATCGAGGCTACATCGAGTTTATGGACCAGGCTTTCCAGCCAGGCGATCGCGACTTTGCCAAACGCTCGGTAGGTTACAATCCGCTCCCTATCACAGTCATCGCGGAGGACAAGATCGTCTTGCCGGTGGTGCTTGCCGATGGAACCAGGGTCGAGGCCCAAGGGGAAAGCAAGAAGGCGATCGAGCCTACTTGGCAACGCTGGAACGACTATGGCATCGGTTTGCTACTAACAGGTGCCGCACAGCTTAAACAAGCATCCGAGGCTTTCGCACAAGTCGAGAAGGCTGGGCGCTACGACGGTGCGCTCAACATCGCTCGAGTCTTCTTCGCCGAAGGCAACCTTGACGGAGCTACCGAGGCTCTTGGACGTGCCGTCGCGATGGAACCCAAACCGCCCGTATGGACATCGGCTTGGCTCTCGGGTGAAATCGCCAGGCAGCAAGGTCAGTTCGATGTGGCAGTCGAAAACTTCAAGAGCGTCCTTTATGATCAGACCGAGGAACGCAACAAGCGGCAGTTCGACTTCTCGCTCGATTATGTCGTTCGCAACCAACTAGGATCTGCTTATCTCGATTTGGCGTTGGCTGCTGCAAGCGCCGAAGACAACGACGGCAAGCAGATGTATCTGAAACTAGCTCGCAGCGAGTTCGAACGTGTGCTGCAGATCGATAGCGAGAATCTTATGGCGCATGCCAACTTGGTCACCGTCTTTGAACGCTTGGGGATCGAGGACAAAGCCGAGTTCCATAGGCAAGCCAACTTAAGATACAAGCCCGACGACAACGCGAGCAACCTTGCACGACGACCAGCGCGCCAAAAGTATCCCGCAGCGAATCGGGCTGCCGAAGCCACGGTGATCTATCCGATGCAGCGTCCGGGGGCTCCAGGACTTCCACCTGAAGCCGCCTCGCAGTCGGCTGCGATCGCCCCCTAAAGTCTCCAGTCCAATCCACTTGTCGCTAACCACTCCTGACGAACCACTTGCATGTCTTCTCCAAAAAATCAACCCTCGAAACGTGACATTCAGCGCAGGCGAGCGGAGTTGCCAAATCGATCCCAAGTCGATAGCCATGAAGCCGAAGATGATTCGGTGATTGGAAAAATGTTTTGGCGATCGCTCGGCTTGATCGCAGGCTTGGCGCTACTAGGTGCTGGAATCTATGCGATCACTAGGCCGCCCAAGCAGCAGTTTGTCGAGAGGAAGACTGAAACAGCTCTGCCTCAGGAACGAAAAGCTGCCACGGTCGAGGTTCCTCAGATTCCTTTTACGGACATCACCGAGCAGGCAGGAATAGGGTTCACTCATTACGACGGCAAGCAAGGCGAAAGACTCTTGCCCGAAACCATGGGTGGCGGAAGTGGTTTTTTGGACTACGACAACGATGGTGACCAAGACATCCTGTTTGTCAATTCATGCGATTGGCCTTGGAACAAGCCTCAGGAGGGCAAGCCTTTGCCGACGATGTGCTTGTATCAAAACGATGGCAACGGGAACTTTAAGGATGCCACGCAGGAAGCTGGTTTAGCCGTGACTTTTTATGGCATGGGACCGGCCTTTGGAGATTACGACAATGACGGTTGGGTAGACATCTTCATCACAGCCGTTGGTAAGAATCATCTGTTTCACAACCAGCAAGGGAAATTTGTGGAAGTCACCGATGCGGCGGGAGTCGGCGGTGTCGCAAGCCAGTGGAGTTGTCCTGCCATGTGGTTTGATTACGACCGCGATGGCAAGCTCGATCTGATGGTTGGCAACTATGTATCTTGGAGTCGCGAGATCGATCTGTCGCTTGCCTCGACCCTCGTAGGGCTCGAACGATCCTATGGCCAGCCGACTAATTTCGATGGCGTGCACATGTATCTTTATCACAACGAAGGTGGCGGCAAGTTCAAAGAGGTTGGCAAAGAAGCGGGATTGCATGTGGTCAACCCGGCCACCGGAGTGCCCGAGGCCAAGTCGCTTGGGATCGCCTTGGTGGATGCCAACCATGACGGCTGGATGGATGTGTGTGTCGCGAATGACACCGTGAAGAACTATCTATTCGTCAATAAGAAAGACGGAACGTTTGAAGACCAAGGTGTGACGATGGGGGTGGCTTTGACTCGCGATGGGCAAGCCACCGGGGCGATGGGGATCGATTGTGGGAATTTTCGCAATGACGATTGCTGCGGCATCGTTATCGGGAACTTTGCCAACGAGCAATCGAGTCTGTATTTGAGCGATGGCTTAAAGGCTAGTTTCACCGATGTGGCACCCACGACGGGTTTTGGGCCTCAGACCCGGATCAAATTGACGTTCGGGACGATTTTCGGGGATATGGATCTCGATGGGCGTTTGGATATTGTCTGCTCGAACGGGCATTTGGAACCTGAGATTCAAAAAGTCTTTCCGACGCAACAGTACGAGCAAGCTGGCCAACTGTTTTGGAATGCGGGCAAGAAACAGCCAACGCAGTTTGTTGCACTCAGCGCCGAGAAGACCGGCCCAGATTTCCAAAAGCCCATGGTCGGTCGCAGCGCAACGCTAGCCGACATCGACTCTGACGGCGACTTGGATATCCTAATGGTTGCAAATGGTGGCAAAGCTCGGTTGATCAGAAATGATCAAAAGCTTGGCAATCATTGGCTCCGAGTTCGGCTCAAGGATAAGGCAAACACCGGAGCGATTGGGGCCGTGATTGTTATCGACTTTGGCAACGACGAAAAAATGATGCGAACGATTTCCACGACGCGGAGCTATTTGTCCCAGACGGAGCTTACGGCAACCTTTGGCCTGGGAAATCGCGAGCCCAAGGAGTTGAAGGTATTATGGCCAGATGGTTCCGAGCAGAAAGTTCCGATTGAAAAGCTCGACAGCCAGATGCTCATTGAGCAAGGCACTTAGGATTACGCCAGAATGTTAGAGGTTTGCGTCGATACGATCGAGGCGCTGCGTATTGCGATCGATGCTGGTGCGCAGCGAATCGAGCTCAGTGAGAACCTGAGTGTCGGAGGGGTGACACCCTCGGCGGAGCTGATCCAACAAGCGCGGCGCGAGTGCTCCGAGGCGCTCATTGTATTGATCCGATACCGCGATGGGGATTTTTCTTATACCCAAGAGGAGCTTGATCGGATGCTTGAGCAAGCTGCTGTGGCCATCAGGCTTGGTGCCGACGGAGTTGCCCTTGGGGCTTGTCATCAAGATCAATCGCTCGATTGGGATTTTCTATCTCGGGCGCATCGAGTTGTTAAAGACGTTTCGCTGGCATCGGAGTTGGTGGTGCATCGGGTATTTGATTCGGCTTTGGATCCGACGAGTGCAATCGAGCGATTGATCGAGCTTGGGTACGACCGTATTTTGACCAGCGGCCCCGCTTTGGTTGCTGTCGATGCGCTCGAGTCGCTTCGTCAGTGGCAAGCTGTTGCCGCGAATCGATTGGAGATATTGCCTGCGGGTGGGGTTCATGCTGGCAACGCGGAAGTCATCTTGCGGTCGACTGCGTGTCGGCAATTGCATGGATCCTTTACGAAAACCGCATCGGGCCAGACTCAATCGATGCCCAGTGCCCCGGAGATCTCGAAAGTCCGACGCATCTTGGATGATTATTTAGCAAAGACACCCCGGCAGTGATTCACTGCTTGAGAAGCTGCGCGATCTTTTCATCGATCTGTTTATTTTCGAGGGTGACTTGATCGAGCTTCTGGCCCTCGGGGATACCAGGACGGGTATGCTTGGTGATTGAAAGCCAAGCGAGTTTGAGTTTATTTTGTTTGTTGGCCACAAGGTCCAGAAGTTCAGCTTTTTTGGGATGCTTTGGAAGACCGTCAGCATCCAAGGACAAGCCCCAATGTTCGGCAAGTGGTTTAGCCACGATCGCTTGGCCTGAGGCGTTTGGATGCACACCATCGGAGGCCAGCGTGAAGTTTGGATTCGATTCCCGGGCCTTCATCACGGCCGATTTCATCGCTCCGTGGACGTCCAAGACGGTCCAGTTGCGAGAGCGTTGCTCCAAAAGCCATTTCGAGTAGGCTTCGAGGACATCATCGTACTTGGCGTAGGGCTGGCGGTATTCATCCAAGCCGTCTGGCAAGAGACGATCGCGGATTGGGAGGGCATCGAAGAAGGCGGGCGTCAGGTGGATGATTTTGGCTCCGGTTTTTTCGACATCGCTGTGGAGACGTTCGATTCCTGATTTGAATTGATCGAATCGGTCTTGGCTAAGTGGATAGTACATACCGCAGTTCATGCCGTAGCAAGCCACGACCAAATCCGGTTTCGACTCGGCGAGGATACGCCCGAGTCGTTCGTGCAGATTAGGTCGGGGGAAAGCCCCCCCGGCGTGTCCTGGTTCGGACAGTCCACTTACCGTCTCGCTTGGAAGTCCGAGATTGATCAATTCGGGGATCGGATCGTTGGGGTATTGGGCGCGCAGAGCCGATTCGAGGATCGCCACGTAGAGACCCGCGTGGGTAATGCTATCACCGAGGAAGACAATACGTTTGGCGGCTGGTGGTTTTGCGGCTTGGGGGTCTTGCGCGATCCCAAGAGTGCTTAGTCCGAGTGCAAGCGTGCAGGTTAGCAAAAGGCATTTGAGGGTTAGGGTCATTAGGTTAGCTCATTGGATGCGAGGATAGGATGAGGGATTATTAGAACAAAGAGCTCTCTTGAATGCTAGCACTCCGACGGATCAGACGGATCAGACGGATCAGACGGATCAGCCCCAAAGAAAGTTCCTATTGTGCTGGAATCGTCATTTTTGAAGAATCCTATCTGTCCGTTCCTTAGTTCTATCGACAAGGTTCACCTCAAGCATGCCAGCGTCAAACGACTTGCCAATCGATTCCCCTGAGGCAACCCAAATTTGGAAACGCCGCACATGGATCCTGGGCTTGATATCGCTTGGCCCCCTGGCTTGCGGATGCCGTGGATACTCCTACGGCCAACTTTTAAAACCCACCGACAAAGATCTCGTCGGTAGCCATGAAGCCGGATCGGAAGTTTTCCATCCACTGGTTGACGAGTCGGTTGCAAAACTCCTGACTAGACAACAGGAGCAGTGCTATGTCGGAGCCGATGGAACTCCGCAAAAGAAAACCATCTGCTTTGTCTGCGTCGAAAACAAAATGTCCGAGGATATCGGGGACTTCAAAGACCAACTCTACGAACAAATCGATAGCAAGATCCTTGAATCGGATGTTTTTCGGCCCATCAGCCGCCGCATGGTCGATGCAGCTTTGCATGAAACCCGTCTGCGACCCGACTCGCTAATGGTGCCAGACAACATGCAACTTTTTACCTCGGTCCTGCAACGCCAAGGTGCCCCGATCGACTACTTGCTCTACGCCAAGCTCACCAGCGGCACCACCGAGCGGAACTCCTCGAAGCAGCGAGACTATTTGCTGACACTCGAACTGACTAACGTACACTCTGGCGAATATTCTAAAGAATCGGCGGAGATCCGCAAAGGCTACCACAAAACACCTCTGGGTGGCGTCTGGAATTACAATCCACTGAAATGACACCGCAGAGAATCGGTGCTGCCTTCGGTCTTCTTGTTTGCCTCTTGGCAGGTACTGGCTGCTCGACGCATGCCAAGCGGATCTCGCTGTCGCGATCACTCTTCTACGAAGGCCAACTCGATGCTTGCAAAGACCGACTGGAGAAACTTCACAAGAGCCATCGGCACGACCGCGATGTGACCAACCTGGATCTTGCTGTGGTCGATTTACTCGAAGGCCGCAGCCAAGAGTCGCTCAAACGGCTAAAGGATGTGCGCGACCGATTCGATCATCTCGAGCAGGAATCGATCAGCGAAAAAACCATCTCGATGTGGTCGGACGATACGGCCAGATCGTATGCTGGCGAGGACTATGAAAAGATTCTAATTAGAGTCTACATGGCCCTGGCGAGTCTCATGCACGATGGGGTGGATGCCGAAAGCTTTACGCTTCAAATCCAGGACAAGCACGATGCGGTGATGCAGCGTCTCTGGGGAGAGAAACCGGTGGATATCGAGTCCAATAAGTTCGCCGGTTTGCCGATCGGTTTCTACTTGCGTGGGTTGCTTCGCGAACAGACGCACATCGACTACGACGATGCGCTGCGGAGTTACAATCAAGTCGCCCAGTTGCTTCCGAATTGCGACAGGATTCGCTGGGACATCGAGCGGGTGACCCACGGAGTCCATTCGCAGCCCGGGTGTGGAGTGGTCTATGTTTTTGCCATGGTCGGACGTGGGCCTTACAAGGTCGAGTCGGTCGAGCAACCCACCAGCGACGCTTTATTCATTGCCGATCGCATCGTTTCTGCCGTGGGACCTTATAAACTCCCGCCGACGATTGCTCCGATTACAATCCCAAAGGTTGTTGTACCGGATTCGAACATCGACCGGGTCGAGGTTGCCGTCAATCGGCAAGATGTGGGTTCAACCGTCTCGATCGCCGACATCGATCGCTTGGCATTGGAGACCTCGCAAGCCGCCCGCGATGAGCTTATAGCCAGAGCTGTCGCACGACGTGTGATCAAGAAAGCGACGGTTGCCGCCGTCAAGCAGCAAACATCGGCCAACAATATAGCGTCCCTTGGTTTCGATGCTGCGGGAGTGGCTTGGGAAGCCCTCGAGAATGCCGATACGCGATGCTGGGGATTGCTACCGAAGAACATCCAAGTGCTACGCATCGAGTTGCCTGCAGGTAGTCACACGATCAGACTCGCACCGGAGTGCTATGGTCAAATCGCTAGGCAAGCGGTGCAATCGCAAGTGACGGTCATCGATGGCCGAAACACTTATGTCATCGGATGGTTTCCCGACTTGTTCACACCTGCTCGCGTATTGACCTCGACCGATGGCTAGTGGTTGATGGCACCAAGCCGTCGAAGAGGACGCTCGTCAATCACAACGACAAGGCTCTAGCACCAATCCATAGTGGTAAGGGGGCAGGTCAATTTCGGCAGGTGAGATAGCAGCAAATCCAACTTCCTCGGCCCAAGCTCGGCACTGTCCAGGTTTCGGTCGAATACTCATGCTTGGACCTCTTGGCGTTGAGGCATCGAAGTTCCAATGGATGATGGCGAGTTTCCCGTGTGGTCGAAGAACGCGTCTTGCTTCACGCAAAAGAGCCATACGCTCCTGGGCATGAAGGATGTTAAATAGCATGACGTAATCAACGGTGCGGTCGGCGAGTCCGGACCCGTCCACAACGAAGTCACGTTGAAGCAGCTCGATATTCGCTGCACCAACCGCTTTGGCCTTTGCTCCAGTGATGGCAAGCATTTCTGG
>JAJTFC010000034.1 GCA_021298315.1 Planctomycetaceae bacterium | reverse complement strand
ACGTTGGCTCTCGGAATCGCCAACGATCCGCGAGAAGCTCGAACGGCTCGATTTGATTCCATCCGGAAAGATCCAAATCGATCGCAGGTGCATGTCCATGGAAGAGTTCCTAGATGACTACATCGAGCGCCATGGGGCAAGTCGCAAACCGGCTACGGTTGCGGTTTGGAAGCAGGTGGTGGCGAACCTCAAAGAGTTCATGCCCGAGGGAATTCGGATCAATCAGATCACGGCTGGTCATGCCAAAGAATTTCACGAAAAGCTCAAAGCCAGAGGGATGGCCACGACGACGATCCACAAACGGATCCAATTCGCTCGGCAATTCATGCACGATGCGGTCGACTGGAAGATCATCGATGAAAACCCTTTCTGCAAAGTAAAAACGCAGAAGAGTTCGGTGAAGGTCAACGAGTTCGTATCCCGCGAGATAGTCGACAAGCTGATGAAAAAGGCAAACCCCGTTTGGCAAGTGATCTTGGGCCTGAGTCGCTACGGTGGGCTTCGCACACCTTCGGAAACGCTATCGCTTCGTTGGGACGACATCGATTGGGAACTGAATCGAATCAGCATCCCGGAGCCAAAGGTCGAGCACCACGAAGGTCGCGGGATTCCTAGCTGCCCGATCTTTCCTGAACTGCGACCGATCCTCGACGAAGCGTTCGAGATCTTCGGAGACAAGAGCGATTATGTGGTCGCGGCTCCACAGTACCGTGCCGCAGCCAACACGGTGATGGGTTGGAAGAATGCCAACCTACGCAGCGAAATGACGCGACTGCTGCGCCGCGCCGGCGTCTCGGGTTGGCCACGATTGTTTCATTCGATGCGGGCGAGCAGACAGACCGAACTGCAGCGTGAGTTCCCGCTGCATGTGGTTTGCTCTTGGCTCGGCAATTCACCACGGATTGCCCAGCAAAGTTACTTGCTGGTTACCGAGGATGATTTTGCGAAAGCGGCAGGGGCGAAGAAGGTGATAGTGTGAAAGGATAGTGGTGTGGTGAGGGCGCCGGAAACGGGCAGCCCTAACAGCCTCAATCGTGTTCATTGAATGTCTTTGGACTAACGGCGGCGGTAACCGGGCCGCCGCGAGCGATCATCCAGGGGAAAACGGCCGGTCGGCGACTCCGGTCCATCGCCTAGTTCGTCGGTTTCGGACAGTGCCTAGCGCGACTTTCAGTCGGCATCGAGATCTTCCACGGATGCTGTCGAAATGAACTCGACGATGTTGCAATTAAGTGGACGCACCTCGCAGTCTTCTGGTTGTAGCCTCCACATCGAGAACTGTTCAGAAGGGTCAGTGAACAAGATCTCTTCGTTTTCTACAGCAAGGGCGATAGAGTTTTTAAGTCGTTCAAACGAAAATTTAGTTTTCTTCGGGCCATCTGCTTCAGTTGCACCATGAGATTGGTACATCTCGACATACGCGCTAAGTTGAGTCGCATTCGTAGCCCTGGACCTATTGATTCGTATTGGAGCCTGAAGCTCGTCGAGGCTGTAGAACTGCCACTGATTCTTTTTGAATGCCACCAGATGCGCAGGTGGGAGTGCCCTTAGCCATTCTATGTATTGCTCAGGTAAGCCTGCGGTTGGTGTGTTCATGTTCTTGATTCGACGAACTTGTTTTTATGTGGATCCGCCTAATCCTGTAGGCCGCACCAATGCAGTTTATCACGCAAGGTGGCCTCGATCCGAAGTTGAATGATATCCGAACTTGCGAGCCGATCAATCAAAGGATTGAGCCTTAGTCACCATCCTTGGGATTCACGAGATCACACAGATAGTTCGAATCCTACCGCCTCCACCATCGTGGATCGGGGCCAGATTGGGCCATGCAAAACCCCAATGTTTTGGCGACTCGCGCGACTCGAAAAACGACTCGATTTGGGCAGCGCGACGCGAAATGCAACGCCGCAGGCGCCATGCACCGAGTTGCATGGGCGCTACAGAAGTCCAAAGGAACTGCCCAGAAATGCAAAAAACCCTGGGAAAACCAGGGTTTTTGAGCGGAGAGGACAGGATTCGAACTTTTGGGTGTTTTTCTTGCGTTTTTGAAGAGTTCGAAAGGTACTATCCTTGGTTCTGCGGGTTGTTTTGGCAAATGCACCAACCGCACAAAAGCGATGGTATCAACGTGAACGGTAGCCCTACAGCCACCACCAGGATAAAATCAAGCCAAGAGGAGTAGATCCATGACAAAATTGACCGTTACCGAGGAAATTGCTCAGCGAATCCGTACAAGCGAGGGGCCGATCGAGTTAGTCGATTCGCAAGGTCATACAATTGGTGTGGTCCGCAGGCCTCCAACAGAAACGGACATTCAACGAGCTCGAGAACGAGCAAGTAAAGACGGGACTCGACTTACCTGGGCGCAAGTGGCTGCGAAGATCAGGGAAAGTGCTGCTAAATGATTTAAGACGTCGAATTTTCCTTGGACGCCGCAGCGGAACTATTGAAAATCACAGAAGTCGTTGGTTCGGCTTTGTTGGTCTTGCGAGCGGCGGATCCGATTCGACGTCATTTGGAAAATGATCCTGCGGATAAAGGTGAGTTTTTTCCGAAGGTCTGTATTACATCGACGAGCAACCACTGCGCGCATTTTTCTTGATTGATCTTGATGCGATGGTCGTCGAAATAACGGACTTTCGAATTCTTTAGTCGCAACCGCATGAAAGTAAACGATCCCCCAGCGCGAGCTCCCGCTGAACGTCGTCTGCTCCTGGCTTGGCGACTCGCCACGTATCGCACAGCAAAGTTGCCTGCTTGTGACCGTGGATGATTTTGCTAAGGCGGCTCGGGCGAAGAAATTGTTGGTGAAGTAAAACGAGTAGTGGTGTGATAAGGGTGCCCGGCGACGAGCACCCATACCCGATTTATTGGGACACTTCAGGAGCACTCCTGATCGATCTATATCTTTTGAGCTATTCTCGCCGCAAGAAGCCGAAATCGGTTCAAAATGTTATCTGGAATAGGTTCGATCAAGCATTCACCTCTCCGCGTAATCCGTGGCATTAGGTTTTCTCCGCTTTAGGTCTCTATGGCCGTTTTTCAGCCGTAAAAACCCTGTGGAACCATTTTTTTGGCAGAGCCAAGTCACCGACCGGTAACGAATATCAAGTAAAAACCAGCCCTCTGAGTTCAAAAATTGGCTTGCGACGCTCCGCAGGTAGGGCTTGCCATAAATCCGCCCCTGCTGTACATTTCTTGCCCTGATTTAGAAAAATACAGTTTCAGCACTTTCCATTCCTTTTACCCCCATGGACTCTACCCTGTACCCCTCGAAATTTCAAAAGGACAAGAAGTTTGCACGGAAGCGAACTCGAGTGAAGGTCAAAATCAAGAAGAAAGACCCCTTGCTCGTCGACGGCAAGCGTCCTCGCCCCATGTACGTTGACTACAAAGACATCGAGCTCCTGTCAAAGCTTGTTAATCGTCATGGTCGAATCGTCAGCCGCCGCAAGTCAGGTTGCTCAGCGACCAGCCAGCACGCAGTTGCTGAAGCGATCAAGCGCGCACGGTTCATGGCTCTCATGCCCTATGTCGGCGAGTAGCTCTCCGATTTTTACCTGGGAACGACGCGTCGAGTTCGCTGAAACCGACGCTGCTGGTATCGTTCACTTCTCTTCGTTTTTCGTCTACATGGAACAGGCCGAACACGCCTTGTTCCGCCACTGCGGCTGGACGATTTTTCCACAACAAAGAGCCGACCCCAGAGCCTCGCTTTATACTTGGCCACGTGTACACTGCTCTTGCGACTACAAAGCTCCAGCGTTCTTCGAGGACGTCCTTTCGATCGATGTTTCTATCGAGCGGATGGGCACCAAAAGCATGACCTATCGGCACGTGATTCGACGTGGTCCCCAAATCATCGCACTCGGACTTGTCACATCCGTTTGCAGCAAGGTCGATCCGGTCAATCACCAAATTTCTAGTTCCGTGATTCCTGAAGAGTATCGAACAAAGTTTCAATCACTCATCGATGCCTCCGGAACTGCTCCCTCAAACATCAGCCATTGATACGGTCTACACAACGCTATGCGTTTTAACTCCGTTTGCCTCGCTTCGATCGGTTATCTCATTCCGGAAGTTGAAATCACATCGGATTGGATCGAACAAGAACTGGCCGAGCAATACCAGCGGCTGAAGTTACCCGTCGGGCGACTCGAAGGGATGAGCGGGATCAGCCAGCGACGGATCTGGAGCGATGGCGTTCGGTTGAGCGATTGTAGCGTCGCAAGCTGCAGGCTTGCACTGGAATCCTCTGGCCTTAACCCCAGCGACATCGGTTGCTTGATCCATGCGAGCGTATGTCGCGAGTTTCTCGAACCGGCAACAGCTTGCCGGGTTCATCATTTGCTTGGCATCCCCCCGAAGTCCTGGGTTTATGATGTTAGCAACGCTTGTCTCGGTGTTCTCAATGGTGCGGTGCAGATTGCTCAACTGATTGAATCGGGGAGTATCCAAGCCGGATTGGTTGTAGGGACCGAAGACTCACGAGGACTCCTCAAAGCAACTCTCGATCAACTCAAAAACGATTCGCAACTCACAAGGCAATCGATCAAACCTGCGTTCGCTTCGCTCACGATTGGATCCGGTAGCTGCGCTTGGTTGCTGGCCAATTCCAATTGGTATCGAGCGAAATTTCCAGGCCAAGGCGCGGATCTTAAAGCTGCCGTAGCAATCGCTCGAACCGAACATCATGGACTTTGCCAAAGCGATACCGATCAAGCTGGCGCGGCAATGCTTCCGACGATGAACACCGACTCGGAGATGCTGCTTGAAGCGGGATTAAGTACGGGGAAGGAAGCCTTTATCGAATTGCTCTCCGAACTGAATTGGACACGCTCGCAGATCCATAAGAGCGTTTGCCACCAAGTCGGAGCGGCCCATCGCCGAAGGATCCTCGAGACACTCGATTTATCAGCAGACAACGATTACGCAACCTTCTCACGATGGGGAAACACCGGATCGGTAGCCCTCCCTATCGCACTAGCTCACGCGATCGAAGCAGGCTTTTGGACTCCAGAAACCCAAGGTGCCCTGTTAGGCATTGGCTCAGGGGTAAACTCTTTAATGATCGGGTTGCAAGGTGGCCCGATAGCTGTCAAGCATCAGGAACAATCCACGAACTTGGCGAGGATCCCATGAAAGCAGCGTTTATAAGAAAGACCGGAGGCCCTGAGTGCATCGAAGTTGGCGAAATACCTTCGCCGCACTTGAACAACGATTCGGTGCTGGTGCGCATCCATGCTGTATCGGTGAATCCTATCGACACTTACATTCGCAACGGTGCAAACTATTGGCCGCTGCCAGATCCCTACGTGATCGGTTGCGATTTTGCGGGCGAAATCGTTGAAATTGGTAAGCACTGCAAAGAATGGGAAATAGGGCAACGGGTTTGGGGATCAAATCAAGGCCTTATGGGGCGGCAAGGAACTTTCGCTCAACTGGCTGCGATCGATCCACAGTGGTTATATCGCTCGCCCGATTCGGTCAGCGACACCGAACTAGCGGCTGTCGCTTTGGTAGGGATCACCGCTCACCTTGGACTCTTCGACCGCGCTCGATTGCAATCGGGTGAAAAGATCTTTGTCAGAGGCGGAACCGGAGGCGTCGGGGCCATGGTCTTGCAAATGGCAAAAGCCGTCGGTGCCCATGTCATCACCACCGCAGGCAACGCCGATAAGGCGCAAAGGTGTCGAGAACTCGGAGCCGATCGAGTCATCCTCTACAACGAAGAGTCCGTTGAAGACGTTTTAACTTCTGAGTACCCCGAAGGAGTCGATGTTTTTTGGGAGACTCTTCGAGAGCCCAATTTCGATTTCGCAGTTCGGGCGATGGCTGCCAATGGTAGGATGGTCGTCATGGCAGGACGGGATGCTCGTCCTGAGTTTCCCGTAGGACCTTTCTACGTCAAAGGCTGTTCGTTATTCGGCTTTGCCATGTTCAAAGCG
Organism: Planctomycetaceae bacterium; assembly: GCA_021298315.1. Taxonomy (GTDB): domain Bacteria; phylum Planctomycetota; class Planctomycetia; order Pirellulales; family Pirellulaceae; genus JBKCUI01. The sequence continues at coordinate 25,342 of JAJTFC010000034.1, read as the reverse complement.
TCACCCACAATACAACGCCAAGCAGCCGAAGACATCAACCACTGGATGCAAACCGGTCGATTGCGTGCTCAAATCGACAGAATCATGGATTTAGAGCAAGCTGCGCAGGCACATCGACTACAAGAATCCAATACAATAGGCAAATCTGGGGTCTTGCAAGGAAAGCTTGTTCTGAGAGTGGATCATTGATCAAGACTCGGCAATTGCGACAATTCATGTCGATTGGGAGTGAGGCTCAAACAAGCTGATCGAGGGAGCGACCAAGCCATGATCGTCGAAGGACTGCGACAGATACTTGATTTGCTTTTTCCTAGGGTATGCATGCTATGTCGCCGCCCGGTGGTCGAAGAGCAACCCGCGTGGCTATGCAGTAGTTGCCAGGATGACCTATCACCGATTCCCCAAGGATGCACTAAGTGCGGTGCGCCGATACAAACGCACCCGTCGCCTGTGCTTAATGCCTCCTTGAATCACCCCGCTTCTGGGGGTCCAAAGCGGCCCAAGAAACCTAAACTACCTGAATGTCCATTTTGCAAGGGGCAACGATGGGAATTCAGTCGTGCATGGTGCTATACGGTTTATCAATCCACGGCCTCTCGCGCCGTGCGAGTGATGAAAGAAGCCCACGGAGAGCCGCTCACAAGGAGCATCGGAGATCTGTTAGCGGTTTGGTTGAAATCACAAGAGGGATTCACGCCTGAAGCCTACGACACGATTGTCCCAATCCCGCAATATTGGTTGAGACGATTGACTCAAAGGTACAACCAAGCCAACACACTCGGAGAGCGGATCGGTCAGAGTTTAAGCATGGGTTGTTCGGAATCGGTACTTCGCCGGAGTCGATGGACTCAAAAGCAAGGTATGAAGACCATCAGCGAACGCCGAGAGAATCTGCTCGAAGCCTTCGAGGTTCCCAAACCCGAGACCGTCAGATACCGAAGCTTTCTTTTGATCGACGACGTGATGACTTCCGGTGCGACATTGCAAGAGGCGGCCAAAGCGCTTCGGGCCGCTGGGGCAAGACGAGTCGATGCAGTCGTCTTTGCCCGCGGGGTCAATGCCCCCAAGCGGTTGGGAAATCCTCAAACTCAATCTAGATCCAAAGAAGACTTGACTTTCGACCAAAATATCCGAGAGATCCAAGAGACGACAACAGAGGACCTAAGACGCAGGATTCACTGATTTTTTACGGGGTTTTCGTTCGTTTTTCATGAACCAACCCGCTGTGTACCCCGTACTGGCGTCTACGGAGATTTCGTTATACTTTCGCCCCTTTGCGGGCACTGCTCCCTGAACTTACCTTTCAACAACTTACCAAGACGAGTAACGGACGATGGGTGACAAAGCTGCGAATACTCAACCGATGATTGAGGCAGATGGGTTATCGAAGTTCTACGGGCCCTTTGCAGCGGCCCGAGAGATCTCTTTCCGTGTGAATCGAGGCGAACTGGTCGCGTTTCTTGGCCCCAACGGTGCCGGCAAGAGCACGACGATGAAGATGCTCACAGGGTATCTTTCACCGAGCGAAGGCTCAGCCAGGATCGCTGGACACGACATGTTCTCAGATCGAATCGCAGGCTCGAAACATCTGGGGTATTTGCCGGAAAACGGCCCGCTCTACCCGGACATGACCCCTTATGCACTCCTGAACTTTTTCGGAGATGCTCGCGGGATGGAGAAAGGTTACAAATCGACCAGGATCGAAGCGGTTGTCGAAATGTGTGACCTTAAATCGGTCTTGCACAAAGCGATCAGCAAGCTTTCGAAGGGCTTTCGTCAGCGGGTCGGGATGGCCCAAGCTCTCCTGCATGAGCCCGACGTACTGATTCTAGACGAACCGACTGCAGGTCTGGATCCAAACCAAATCCGCGAAGTTCGAAATACGATGCGTCGGCTAGGCGAAACCAAAACCATCTTGCTCTCGACCCACATTCTTCAGGAGGTCGAAGCGATGGCAAGTCGCGTCATCATGATCAATGAAGGCCGGAAGGTATTCGAAGGCTCGGTTGAAGAGCTCAAGAAAGTGCGAGGGGATCTGACCGAAGCTTTCCACAAGCTCACCGGCAGCGCCGCCTGATCGTTTGCTCAGTAGGTTTTGAAATTTTCAAGGCCACCGCTGGCATGTGCTGGCAGAATCGGCCAAACGTTAGTTTTCAGAAAAATCGTTCATTCACTGGTTTGCAGAAGGATATTCAAAAGTGATTGCAAGTGCTCTGCTTCGATTACTCTTGCTTGACATCATCTCTTTGGGTGTCGTGCTGGGGATCATCTTGCTGATGGCTCGGCAACGACCGGTCGCTTACGCGGTCCTTAAGCGAAATTTTTATGGGTATTTCGCCAACCCGACCGGATACGTTTTCCTGTGCCTCTTCGTTTTGCTGACGAGCATGGCCGCGTTTTGGCCTTACGAGTTCTTCAACTCGAATCTAGGGACGCTCAGCCAGCTCAACAAGTGGTTCACCTACATCATGCTGTTCTTCATCCCAGCCATTACGATGAGCATCTGGGCTGACGAGAGGAGGCAGGGGACCGACGAACTGCTGCTGACATTGCCTGCAACCGATTTTGATATTGTCATCGGCAAGTACACCGCCGCCGCAGCGATCTACACCGTTTCATTGCTGTTTTCCCAGTTATCCACGTTCATCGTGCTAGCCGCTTTGACACTCGGAGAGGTCGACACTGGGCTGTTCTTTTGCAACTACCTCGGATACTGGCTGATCGGTCTTGCGATGATCGCCATCGGGATGGTCGCATCCTTTTTGACCAACAATTTGACAGTCGGCTTTATCCTCGGAGCGCTCTTCAACGCACCCTTGGCGTTTGCAGCAAGTTCGGATGCCGTTTTTGGCAGAAACATTTCCAGAGAGATCAAGTCTTTTAGCCTCTCGGATCGCTTCGATGACTTTGGACGTGGAGTGATCAGCCTCTCAGGAATCGGCTACTTTGTCCTCTTAACGACGCTAGGTCTGTACTTGTGCATGATCTTGATCGGTAAACGGCATTGGAGCAGCGGCAAGAATGGGAACGAGAAACTAGCCCACTACATCCTTCGAGCTTTGTGCCTTGTGGGCATCGTCATCTTCGGAAGTGTTTTCTTTAGGAACAAAGACCGACGCTATGACGCGACGGAGCTGAAAGTCAGCTCGCTCTCGGACGTGACTTCTGGAATGATCCGAAGTATGGGAAAAGAGCGTGACGTGATCGTCGATGCTTACATTTCGTCGGATGTTCCTGAGATGTACGCCAAGACGAAGTACGAATTGATCACTCTTTTGAAAGAGTTCGAGTCGACAGCAAAAAGTGCTGGCGTTCCGATGCAAGTTCGGATCTACGATTCGATCTCTCCATCGAGCGAAGAAGAAAAGCAAGCCGAGCAACAGTATGGAATCACGCCACAAATCGTACGCGTTCGAGAACGCGGAGCGATCGCAGATCAACCCATCATGCTAGGTGCCGCCTTCCGAAGCGGACTTCAAAAGGTCGTCATTCCTTTCTTTGAGCCCGGCATTCCCGTCGAATATGAATTGGCTAGGTCACTAACGACGGTGGCCAAGCCCGCTCGCAAGAAACTTGGGATTCTCAAGACGGAAGCCAAGATGATGGGAGGTGTCGACATGCGATCCTTCCAACAAATGCCCCAAGAGCCGATCGTCGAAGAGCTCGGTAAGGAATTCGAACTCATCGATGTCAACCCAGCTTCGCCAATCGATGTCGACAGACTCGATGCTTTGCTTGCAGTACAACCCTCGTCGCTTGCTCCTGAAGAGCTCAACAACTTCATTTCGGCGGTGAAGGCTGGAGTTCCAACGGCGATTTTCGAAGACCCCCAATCGGCGATCAATCCGACGATTCCAGGAACTGGGGATCCACGCCCCCCTATGGGCGGTGGCATGTTCGGAGGGGGCGGCCCGCAACCCAAGGGTGCAATTCAACCCCTTTGGGATCTGCTTGAAATCGACGTTCCTGGACAGCCGAGCCCCATGGGTTTTGTCGCTCCGGATCTGGCTTGGCAACAATACAACCCCTATCCGATCCTTGAGTCGATGCAGCAGTCCAACGACCTATGGATCTTTATCCGAGAGGAGGCTCCAGGTGGTCAGGATGCATTCAATCAAGACAGCGAGATCACCAAAGGCCTCAAGGAATTGATGTTCCTCTTTGCTGGTACTATCAAACCAAAGAACGGTGCCAAGAATCAGTTCACCCCATTGGTCTCCACCGGTGACTTTGCAGGCACGATGCCATTGTCGGAACTCAGAGGGATGCAAAGATCGTCCCTGGACCGAAGTACGGAGATTCGCAATCGCCGAGGTCGAACCGTTGGGCCGCAAACGATCGCAGCATTGATCGAGTCGAACAAACCAGCTGAGCCAGAGGCAGGCGAAAATGCGGCTGCCAGCAAGTCGCTTAAGGTCGTTTATGTTTCGGACTTGGACTGCATGTCCGGCGTTTTCGTCGACATTCGCAAGAATCCATCGCAACTTGAATCGGTGGAATTCCAGTTCCAGAACATCACCTTCGTTCTCAATGTTATCGATGTATTGTGTGGCGAAAATAAGTATCCAGCGATCCGCCGTCACGTGCCGACCTACAGCACTTTGAAGTTGGTCGAGGCACGCGCCGATGAGCAAAAGCGAGACGAGGCGGAACTCCAAAGAGCGGCTAACGAGAACTATAACACCAAGAAGTTAGAGCTTGAGGAAGACAGCAATAAGGCCAAGCGGCAATTCAAGGAAGCCGTCGACAAACTTCAACGTGAGGGTGCGATCGATGCATCGAAGCAACAGGAGCTCATCCAACGGCTAACCGAGTATCAAATGAAGGAAGCTCAGTTGGCTCGCAAACTGGAAGTCGAAGACGAAAAACTCAAGAGAGAGAGAGATCGCAATATTCGCGAGGCTCGCCGCAACACCGATGACGCTATCCGAAAAACCCAAAACTATTACAAAACCCTGGCCGTCTTTATTCCCGCGATTCCTCCCCTGATCGTCGGGGTGATCGTTTGGGTTTCACGCCGCTTGCGAGAGCGAGAAGGTATCTCGAAGACCCGCTTGCGTTAATCGAATAATCAACACCAGCAATTTAAAAATCGAATCCACTTACGGAGAGTTGACACGTGTCTGAATCAGCAAAAACCGGAATTCTTGCGGCCTTAGCCGCAGTGAGCGCTCTGGCTGCATGGTCTACTACGACTCGGAACTTCACGACGCTCGAGTCGAACGCCTCAGCAAGGGTCAATCAATCGTTGTTTGAGAAGTTCACCGATCCGCTCGATGCCGCTTCTCTGAAGATCGTCAAGTACAATAACGATGCCGAGCAGTACGAAGAGTTCGAAGTCGCCAAGGATACCCGCTCTGGAGTCTGGACTCTCCCTTCGAACGAAAACTATCCGGCCGACGCTAACAAACAAATGAGCGATGCAGCAAACTTGTTTGTCGGCATGAAAGTGCTCAACGTCGCTAGCGAAAAACGCGACGACCATAAACTTTTTGGAGTACTCGAACCGGACAAAAAGAAAGAAGCAGAAGGGGGTGAAGGGGTTGGAATGCTCGTCCAACTGCGAAATGCCAAGGGGGATTCACTGGTCGATCTGATCGTAGGAAAAGAGGATGCGCAGGATAACAAGAAGCGTTTCGTGCGCGTCCCTACAGAGGATGTCACCTATGTTGCTGAAATCAACACAACTCCACTGAGCACCGACTTTAAACAATGGATCGAGTCGGACCTGCTCAAACTCAGTGCCAACGATATCGAGACCTTGGGTATTCGAAATTATTCTCTGTTGCCAACCAATCAGAACACCCTTGAGTTGGTTCCCAACTACGATGCCGACATTTCTTACAATGTGCGCGATGCGAAGTGGAATGCCAAATCGATGACAGTCTACGCAGATAGACGGCCATCACCTAAGACGCTCGATGAGAGCGAGGAGTTGAACGCCAACAAGCTCAATGAGATGAAGAACGCGTTGGACAATCTGCGCATTGTCAATGTCGCTCGCAAACCTGCCGGTGTGGCTGCTGACCTCAAGGGTGAGCAGCTAGGTGAAGAGACCAAGGGCGCTCTACAACGAAGAGGTTTCTTCGCACAACGCAGCCAAGGCGGGGAGGCTTACGAGATTTTCTCCATGAACGGAGATCTCCAAGTTACCCTCAAGGATGGTGTTCAGTACTTGCTCCGATTCGGTAAAGGTGCCGGGGCGAGTTTTGAACCTACCGAGACCGAAGAAGCGGGCGAAGATGGGCAAAAGAAGGTTTCGATCAACCGATTCTTGATGGTTACCGCGCGAGTCGACGATTCGAAGTTCCCAGAGCCCGAACTCGATCGCGTTCCCGAGACCGTCGAAGAGCTCAAAGCTCTCGAAGCGGCCAAGAAAGCCGCATTGGCCCCAAAGCCCGCACCTCAAGAACCAGCACCGCAAGAACCAGCACCGAACCCTCAGGAGCCTCCCGCGAGTGAGCCGAAGCCTTTGGAGCCCATGCCTGAAGAGGCAAAGGTCCAAGAGCCTAAAACAGAGGAACCAAAGGCTGAGGAACCGAAAACTGACGAGCCAAAACAGGAACCTCCGCCAAGCAGTGCCGCTCGTCCAAACACATCTGTTCAAGGTAAATTGGTTTCGTTCCAAGACCCAGCCGCACAAGAACCAGTCGCACAAGCGCCTGCACCTCAAGAGCCAGCGCCTCAAGATTCCGCCAAGGAACTGACCGATGAGGAGTGGAAAGAGCGACTGGAAGCTGAAAAGGAGCGGATTAACAAGGAGAATCAGCGCAAAATCGATCTTCGCAAGGATCGCTATGAGGCGGCCAAAAAACGAGTGGCTGAGCTCAACGCGCGGTTTGCTGATTGGTATTACATCGTCAGCGACTCAGAATTCCAACGCTTGAAGATTGAATTAGCGGACCTGATCTCTAAGAAGGGTGTGGGATTGCCAAATGCACCAGGTGCAGGCTTTCCAGGGGGTTTGCCAGGCGGCCTGCCAGGGCTTAACATTCCAGGATTGCCCAGGCAGTAATTAGTCCTCCCCACACCTACGGCCAACCTGATGCTAGAAGCGAAGAATACCCAACGTGCGGTTGTCCGCATTGGGTATGACGGACGGGTCCATAAACAGTTTCTCGGTCCGAATGCACAACAACGTTTCGATAACGAATGCCGCGTGCTCAAGTACCTTGAGGAAAAGGGGTGTTCGTTTGTGCCGCGACTTTTGGAATCTAATCCAAAAACGCTCGAGATGGTTACGAGCAATTGCGGGGCAAGGGTCGAGCATATCAGCGAGGGAAAGATCAAGGAGTTGTTTGCCGAACTTGAGTCCTTTGGCGTTCGGCATGATGATGCTTTCCTAAGGAACATCACCTACCGCTCTTCGGATGGACGTTTTTGCATCATCGATTTTGAATTCTCGACGATACTTGATGAGATATCTGACCAGAAGCCAACCGACTCGAAGGGTAGCGACCAAGAGGCCTGTCGGCAGGCGATGACCGGGGAGCTTAAAGTCACCTGGAGTGCTTACTCTCATCCGGGGAACTTTCGCAACAACAACGAAGATCGATTTTTGGCGGTGATCTCCAACCATCAAGGTGTGAGATACTTGGGCAAGGTCGGTTGTGCGACGAGCGGTGATGGCAACATGATTTTCGCTGTGGCCGATGGGATGGGTGGTGAGCGCTCAGGCGAACTTGCTGGTAAGATCGCGATCGATGAGTTAACCAGGATGCTGCCCAAAGCCCAATCGCACAACGATCGATTCCTTGCGGAAACCTACCCTCAAATCCTTAAAGATCTCTTCTTATCGATCCACAAGGAATTGAGTCGAATTGGGCTGGATGTCCATTGCCGCAACATGGGCTCCACCTTTACCGTCGTTTGGATACATGGGCGCATGGCGATGTATGCGCACATCGGCGACACGAGGCTCTATCGGTTGGTTCGAGCCGAAGGCGAGAGCACTTATCCGTTAAAACTGGCTCAGGTATCCGAAGACCATACCTTTGTTGGTTGGTTGCGTCGCACTGGTCAAATCAACGAGCGTCAAGCGAGGTTCCATCCGAGAAAGAATGTACTCTCGCGGGCTCTTGGTGCAGGGCACCAAATCATTGAGCCACAGATCGGTTGGTTTGAGCTTGTGGCCGGCGAAAAGCTGCTTCTTTGTACCGATGGCGTTATCGATGGCTTGTGGGATCATGCGATTCGGGATTTGTTAAATGAATCGCAACCTCAGGATCACGAAAAGTCAGTCGCAGAGAGGCTGGTCATGGCTGCAGTGAGTGAATCGGGACGAGACAATTCCACGGCGATCATCGTCGAAGCTCTGTAGTGCGTTTTTAACCGCTGATAAACACTGATGAACGCTAATGGTTCTTCCGGTATTTTCATGGGTCGCTCGGCCATTTCGTACTCAGCTTCTTGGTACTCGTGTTCGAAAACGCTTGAATCGATTCAAGGCGATCACCTATTCAAGGAAGCTGGGTGTAGCATCCTAAGTTTCCGAGTAAACACGTTCGAGCAACATCGCTTCTGCGTGAAGACCTGGTCCAAAGCCGAGCACCAACCACCATGGGTCCACATTCGATGAACCTTGGCTTTCTAAGCTTCTTAGGATTTCTTCCATAATAAATACAATGGTCGGTGAGGACATATTGCCATAATTGGCCAACGTATCCCGGCTAGGCTTTAGCCTTTGGGGTTCCAAACCGATCGCTTGTTCGACAGCATCCAGGATTCTTGGACCGCCTGGATGAACCACCCATTGACCGATATCTGCCGAGGAAATGCCGTGAGTCCCGAGCCATCGTTCGATCGGCGAGCGCAGCTCTTCCTCGATTCGTTTAGGGACCTGTGAAGAGAGTGTCATTTCGAAACCATGATCTCCGATCTTCCAAGTCATCAAATCTACTGAATCAGGTATTTTCAAAGACAAAGAGGACACCATCCGCCAACTTTCGCCTACTCGATTCATCGCATCTGCTTGTCCACTCGGAACGACGATTGCAGCAGCCGATCCATCCGAAAACAAGGAGTTGGCAACGATTTGCTCGGGATCCTCGCTGTACTGCTGATGAATACTGCACAATTCCACCGAACCGACTAGAACAACAGCCTTTGGATCCGATTGACAGATGGCTTGAGCGACCCTCAATCCATTGACCATCGCGTGGCAGCCCATAAATCCGACGTGGATGCGTTGGATGTTGCCATTGAGCCCAAGTGACTGGATCAACGCGTGATCCAATCCAGGTGCTACGAACCCTGTACAAGACACCGTTACTAAATGGGTGATACTCGAAGGTTCTATACCTGAACGCTCGATTGCCAAACGACTTGTCTTGGTCACCAATGGCCCTGCGTGCTGCGCATAGACATCCATCCTTTGGGCCGTTGTGGGCCCAAAGGGTGCTGACTCGGTTGGCGGCTGGTAGAACGATTGCCGCAGATCTGCTTCGAGATGATCCGGCCCGAGCAAGACACTCGAACGTCTTAGCACACCCGATTTCTGATAGAGCTTCGGCAATACCTTGCTCCATCGCTTGGTGATACCAAGTCGCTGGACAACTCCAGCGGCAACGTCTTGGTCGATCACACCGCCAGGTATCCCTGTGGCAATAGCGATGATCGTCGCTTGTACTTGTCGGTCATCCATCATTGCACAGCATCTTTCATCCAGCGGTTGCGGAGCGGTGGTATCCAGTCGAACGTTTTTAGCACCCATTTGGCTCGGCTTGGGTTGCGAGCCTGCTTAGCGACCCAACGGCAAACGCGTTGTCGCACTCGACGGTGGCTAGCCACATAACTTTCCCAGTGATTTTGAGCTTCGATGCGCTGATTCGGTTCCCGAACCGCTTTTTTCAACAGCGGCGTGAGGATCTCAGCGTTTTCTAAAGCCCATGACATGCCTTCACCTGTAAAGGGTTCGACGTAACCGAGAGAATCGCCTACGACAAATACGCCATCGTTTGCAACGCGAGAGGATGTTCGGGTCAATGCGGGCGTAGCCAACCATTCACACCCCATCAAAAACTCGGTAGAGCACAATCCGCAGTTTCTCAAAACTGCCGAAACGGCCTTGGGTATACTCTTGGTACTCGAAACGAGATCCGGATCGATCGCCGCCGCAAGATCCACCTTACCCCCGTCCGTTAAGCAAATGCCCACATACCCTAACTTGGACGCCAGCATATGCAGGCACGCTTGGGACTGATCGAGCAATTTTCGGAAATCCTCGGACTGACAAACTAGGGTGTGATAATCGACGATCGACTGCACACCTATTCTAGATTTCGGATCGACCCACATAGGCCATTGCGAGATCGGTTTAAGAGGGGATCGGGTGAGCCCAGCGGCGACGACAATACTTCGCGCTGATGCCAATTGGCTTTTTTCTTGCGACTCGACTGGAATGTCGGCTTGTTGGTAGGGCTTTAGCCGCACCTGTCGATTTAAGCAATTCAACTTTTGTGGGTTAGAATTCTGTGGAGCATCGGCTTCGATCGACGCTTGAGTACCCTCAAGGAATTCGACCCCCGATGCGATCGCACGCTGAACCATCAGCGTATCTAGGGTGGAACGGCGTACGCTCAATAGGTTAGGGATCGGCCAACGGTACGAGGCGGTTTCCATCTGCAAATGAATTTCGCTCAACGCAATGCAACCGGCGTTGCGAATATCGTCTAGCAGACCGAGTTTTTGTAAGGAGAGTTGTGCGCGATGGTTCAAGCAGCCGCCACAAACCTTTTCTCTTGGAAACCGCTTGGCCTCAACGAGCAGCACCTCCAATCCTGCTTTTGCCGCCAAGATAGCTGCTGCTGATCCTGCGACTCCAGCTCCGATGATGATCGTATCCCAGGTTCGTTCGCAATGCCGTTTGATCTCAGAGAAGCTCATGATACGGCCGCGGCTTTTTCCCAGATCAATGTGTAGCGTTCCGGCCAGTGCTTCGTTAGTTGAACACCTTCGAGGCCAGCTCGATGCGCCAAGGCGAGGATCTCTTGGGTGGTAAATGCAGCGCGAACCGATTGTGGACCATCAAAGTGAACCACTGGTGAACGGGAGAGAATCCAGCAGCCTAATTTCGCGAGGGTCCAGCCTAAGCTTGTTCGATTGAGATCGTCCGCGACGATAGCAATCCTTGCTAGGGATGCACTACGTTTGAGCAACTCGACGACCGCATTTTCATCGAAGTGATGCATGAACAGGGAATTGATCACAATGTCCGCCAACGGTGCATGCTGTTCGCTGGATGCTTTGGCCAAGGCATCTACTTGTTCAAAGCGAATTTCGTTGTGGTTGAAACCTGACTTTTCTGTAAGGCTTGTTGCCGATTCAACGGCGTAGGGGCTTATGTCCCATCCGATCGACGTTAACGAAAGATGCTTAGAGAGCCTTCGATGCAACGCGATGAGGTTCTCGCCGTTGGCACAGCCGATGTCTAAAACCGTGATCGAACGTTGCCCACGTCGAGCCGCCAAAACCAAAATGGTGTGGGCAAGGTGCGATATGGTACCCGAAAAACGATTGATTCGACGAAGCCCCCTGAGGGCCAGTTCGTGTTCGGCGATTGGCAGTTGAGGATCATCCATCCTCTCAGGTACCAAGTGCCGACGTTTCAGATCGGGAACAAATAACATATCTCCAGGATAACTTATTCAAGTCGACAGGATAAGCCCAATACCATGAGCCTCGATTGAGTGCTTGCGAATCCTTCCTAGATTTAAAACACCTGAGATTGTTTTAACGCTTATTGCATTGCAATCGCTTTATCTGGGGTAGTAATCCAGTCAATCGAGAACTTACACTGTTGTCGAATCGCCCAAGTTTAGAGTCGCCCACGACCGTACAATTAAGTGCTGGAGTCATAAGGATGTGGCAGAACCGTCGGTTGATATGGCTTTTCGCTGCAGCGATTTTTTCAATCGCAACGCAGTGGTCGCAGGGCCAGGATACCGGTGCAAAGAAGGTCGATTATCAACCTGGCGATTTGAATCTAGAGGTGAGTCGCGTCTACATTTTTGTCGACAAGACCAACAATCTCGGACACAGTCATGGGGTCGAGGGTAAGCTCAAGGGAGGACAAGTTCTTCTCGAATCTCAGAGTACCTCGAAGCTTGTGTTTGACATGCGTTCTTTTGTTGCTGACACCGAGACGGCTAGGAAAGTTTTTGCCATTGAAGCCTCGATCGATGCTGCCACTGTCAAGAAAGTGAATCAAAACATGCTTGGAAAAGAGATCCTTGATGTTCAAAGATTTCCTGAGGCTAGCCTCGACAAGGCGACTTTAAAGAAGACAGGCAAGCAATCAGCGAAGGGATTGGATGAGTATCAACTCGAAGGGGATTTCACTCTCCATGGTGTGTCTCGTCATGTTGTGATCCCTTGCGAGATTGAGGTCAAGGATGGGTGGCATCGCGACATGGTGGATCGATGGATTTTTGGCTACGCTTTTTGTCGTTCCTCATAGCATCTTGCTAGCACCCGCAACTTCCAAACGGTTAAGGCAATGGATGCCCAGTGGGTTGCTAGGCTGACTTCACTGCACAACGAGTTGCATAAGCCTCTTGGCATTGTTCCATTACTGGGGGACGAGCAAGTTGGAGATATGGCATGCAACGGGTTTGTTCGAAATTCTCATGCTTGTTGGATTTTATGGTTCTTGGGTTGCTTTGTTCTACAGTTTGTACTGGACTGGATCTGGCTACCAAACGGGGATAACACAATGGTGGTATTGGTTCCGGCAAACGCCGCCTCCCAAGCGGGCTTTCGTAACCGAAGGTCCCTTTAGGTACATGAGACATCCTGTGTATATGAGTTTCCTAGGATTGATTTGGTTTACGCCCGTAATGACTCTAGACCATGCGATCCTCACAGCGATTTGGACGGTCTATATCTACATCGGCAGCTACTTCAAAGACCGAAGACTTCTGCGTTTTATCGGTGAGCCATACTACCAGTACGGCAAAAGAATAGCTGGACTTCCGTTTATTGGGTTCGGCTCCTTGAGGTACTTCCGCTGAGGAATCTTTCTTAGAGCGAAAATAAGCACTGATAATCGCTCTTTAGGAACTCCGGTTCTTCAGGTGTTTTTGTGGTTGAAAGCTCTGCTTTTTCGTACTCAGCTTTGCGGTGCTCGTAATCGGATGATGGGAACTGCTCAGCGGAATAAGGTTGACGTTCCTAAGCACTTGAATGATGGTGCCTGCCAAACTCCTTTCGAGCACGAGCACGCAGCAGGCTTGCCCAAAACAAACCGCTGTAGCCACAAAGATACCCGAGGAACCAACAACTGAAGAACCAATAAATCTAAGAAATCTTCGTCTTTCAGGAGTTTTAGTGGGTCAAGGCTTGGTTTTTTCGTACTCGTACTCGTACTCAATGAAATGGTACTCGTACTCGAAGGAAAGAATTGGAATTTAGTCGACATTCGAAGGCCAACACCCTGTCGTCCCACTCCCTTAAAAGGCGATCGACTTGAATCGATTCAGGCGTTTTCGAGTACGAGTACGAGTACGAGTACCGCGAGGCTGAGTACGAGAAAGCCGAGCTTCTACCCACTAAAATACCTGAAGGACCGAAATCTTTTAGATAATATGATTGCATGGGGCTTACGGATTCTCCATAATCCACAGTGACGCCAGAATCTCACATACCGACCCACAAGGGGACTCTGCATATGGACGGATCGTTCCAAGGGATATACGCCGAACTCTTACAATTAGCTCGTGCGGTCATGAGACGAGAGCGGAGAAATCACACTCTTACGCCCACAGATCTTTTTCACGAGGCCTTCTATCGAGTACAGCCGCATCTCGAAAATGGCGGAACACTGCGTCAAGATATCCGAGCGCTGTTTGCCATAACGATGAGGCGAGTACTGATTGACTATGCAAGAAAAAGAACTCGGCGACTTAACAAATTGTCGCAAAGTCACTTGCCGGTCGAAAATTGCACCAATCCAATCCTAGACCCCGATCGATACGAGGTCTTGCGGCTTGAGAAACTTGAGTTCGCACTCAAAAAGCTCGAGGATGAATCCCCCGTTCACGCAAAGTTGGTCGAACTGCGAGTTTTCGGCGGACACAAAATGGAGGTTTGCGCCGAATTGCTTGGTGTCTCCGATGCGACCGCGCAAAGGCAATGGAATTTTGCAAAAGCTTGGTTGATGCGGGAAATCAAAAAGAACGAACGGCAGTAGATTTGCTCCAGACTCTCCACTTCTAGTGTTATGGATACTAAAGACAACCTGCTGGAACTGTTATTAACCCAAGCTCTTGAATATCGAGACAAATCCGAGCGAGAGGAATGGTTGCAGCGTGTTTTAGGCAACGCCCCTGAGAAACTCAAAGAACTCAAAGAGCTGATCGAATATCACGAATCCGGGAAATGGTTGGACAACCCCCCTAAAGCCGTCGTGGCCAGTCGGAAATTGATCGAAGATCTTACAGGAAAAAAGATCGGCCCGTTCCTGATTGTTCGAGAAATCGGCGAGGGAAACATGGGAAATGTGTATCTTGCCGAACAGCACGATCCGGTGCGCCGACAAGTCGCTTTAAAATTGATTCAGTGGTATGCAGAACCCAAGCAGGTGGTCGAGCGGTTTCAGCGAGAAAAGCAAATGCTCGCCAACATGGAGCACCCGAATATCGCTAGGATCATCGATGCAGGTACGACCGAATCGGGGTACTCCTACATTGTCATGGAGTACATCAATGGGTCTCATCTCTTCGATTATTGCTCCCGAAAAGCGCCAGACATCCAAAGCTGTGTAAAACTCCTATTGCAATGTTGCCGTGCCATCCAGCACGCTCACCAAAAGGGCATCATCCATAGGGATATCAAGCCTAACAACATTATGGTGACTGAAGTCGATGGGGAGCCAACGATCAAGATCATTGATTTTGGAATCGCCAAGGCTTCGATGAATGACTCGATCAAGCAGAGCAATGAATACACAAGCTCCATAGTGAATTTACTCACAAGTTCACTGACATACCGGGGGAATTCGCCAGGGACGCCTCCATATATGAGCCCCGAGCAATTCTCGAATCGCTCCAGCGACATCGACACCCGAAGCGATGTCTATTCTCTTGGGGCAGTTCTTTATTACCTGCTTACTCAGCAACACCCCTTCAGTGAAGCACAATTAGCCGTCCGAGATTTCACAGAAATAGGCGAACTCGTTTCCAAAAACGATCCGCCACTTCCAAGTCAACGAAACCCGAAGCTCGCGAAGATTCTTCGCGGTGATTTGGATTCGATAGTGCGCAAAGCGATGTGTCGAGATGTAGAACAACGATACCAATCGGTCGCCCAGTTGGGCGAGGATCTACAACGCTACCTTCGCGGGGATACCGTATCGACCAATCCAGACTCTCCCTGGACACAGTTCCGTAAACTCACCAAGCGTTATCAGTTGCTAGTGGCTACAGCGGCCTTGGCCTTTGCTGCCACATCGATTGCATGGTTTTTTGCTGAGTCCCAAAACAGGAACCTCATTGTCGCAAAGACCAGTGAAATCCAGAATTCCACCGTTGCCAACCTCCTAGCAGCCAGCAGCGCTCTGCAACGTCAAGAGTATGCATTGGCAAACCAAACGTTGGAGGCCATACCCGGATCGAGCACGAGACTTGATGCTCGATTGCTAAGATCACAAATACCCAAGGCATCTGCGCAAGTTGCAAAGGTTGAGGGAAGAATTTACTACGGTCTGGCCATCGACTCTATCCTATCTATCCCAGCGATCGTTTGTGGAACCAATCGGTCCAAGCTGCATGCATTCGATCAAACCACAGGTAGCTTGCTCTTTGAAATCGACACAAATCAAAAAGAGATAAACGGTCTTGCGCTTCGCCCCGATGGTAAAACGATTGCGACGGCAGGAGATGACGGAACGGTAAAATTCTGGGATCTCGAAACAAAGATGCTGTTGAACCAGTTCGTTGCATCCAAAAAGAGTGTCTATCAAATCGCATGGAGTAAAGATGGGCAATCGATCATCACGGCCGCATCGGAGCCCAACGCAAAGATTTGGTCTTACCCTCAGTTCCAATTGATTCGTGAAATTGGATCACTAGATACTGATTTAGAATGCGTTGCATCGAGTAATACCAACATTTTCGCATTCGGTGACTGTACTGGACGGATTCGACTTGGCGATTTTTCTTTCATAGCAAATAACGAAAACCCATCAGAAGACGAAGAGGTTCGGTCCCAGTTTTATAAATACTCTAATTGTTCTTGTATCAGCTTCTCTCCCTCGGGAAACCTAGCTGCGATTGGTTTAAATAATGGATATCTGCTTCTGGCCCGAATCAAACAAGGTGATTTGCAGGTGCTTGAGCAAATCAGGTTTGCCTCGGATGTAACCGCTGTCGCGTTTTCGAAAAATGAGAAACAACTCGCTATCGGCGAAAAGAAGGGGGCGATCCACGTGCTTGATTTAAAGGAGTCTTGGCCGGAAAACTCCCGAGTCGCATTTACGCCGTTTTTTTTTCAGCAACATCCTGAGTACTTTCAGGGGACAGATGAAGCGCAACGAGAGTTAAGGTTGAAAGATTTGATCTCTCATACAGAACCAAACGATGCCCTCGAAGAATTGGAACAGACCTGCGATAGAGTTGTCATCCATTTCAAGGAACCCCTAAAATTTTTCTTGTACCAAAACGAATTTGTGCGTGAGTGGTTCGATTCGGCTGGAGATACGGCTAAAACAAATAGCGAATTACCGATCGACGTGATCCCAAAGGACAACTCGGTCGAGCTACGATTCCGGACTCGGGGAAGCATTTGGACCGATCCAAACTCACTTCGCCTCGAAGAACGCCTTGAAACATGGGATGTCCATTCCAAGAGGATCTCCAGCGTTGCATGGGGTAATGACCAAAGCGAAGTGTTTGGTTTCAGTGAGGACAGTACCGTATCGAAACTTTTTATCTCCACCTCCCGAAGCGATGTGCTTATGACGGAGGCCGAAGGGATGTACTCCCTGACGAGTGATCAACTGTATCTTTGCAATTTGTCTGAGAGAAACTTCCGCCTTGTCCAAATGGGTCATTCCGGTTTAAAAGGATCTCAGATCGAGCCTCTTGGTATTATCTCTTCGTCGCACATCAACAATTGGAGTGACGGAAGAAGCTTTTTTCTGACGTATTTGGATCATCATGACAATCTTGAACCACATTGGGCGGTGGATCAATGGCGACCTAGAAAAGCCTGGGAGTCCAAGGTCGTGGTTTTTCCGGAAAACTTAAAGCCCGATGTTTTTATTTGCCAAAATAATGAATCGCAATGGATTTGTCGATTTGCCAACTGGAACAAAGACCGTTCCTTTATTCAAGGTGCACCCACATTTCTGGGGTTATGGGACGAAACCATAAACGATTTTGTCTGGAAACACGAACCGAATAAATCCGCCTTTCGTCACTCTCGAATAAGCAACGACAGGACACTCTTGGTTTATGAGAATGACGGCAATGTCTATCGAGTTAACCTTAAGACCGGAATCGAAGACTTGTTTCTCGAAAAACCTGGTGAATCCGTCAGCGGGCTGAGGTTCTCACAGGATGGACAAGTTTTGGCGATCGCTCTCAACAACGAACTTGTTATCCGTGGCTACTCTGTAAACGATGCCAAGTTGCTATGGGAAATACCTCTTCACGGTGGGCCGATCATCAAGGATTTTTACTGGTCGAAAGACCAATCCGTCTTGGTTACCCTGAGCATGGATCGATACCTTCGTACCTACGATGTTGCCTTGCGAAGAATAACAACTCAGATACCTTTGTCGATTCAAGAACCAAAAAAGCTTGAAATCCCTCTCGATGAGAAGGCGATCTTCGTACTGGACACAAAAGGAAAGATCGTTCGTTTGCCCTGCTTGCTTGAATCTGGCAACTGATGCACTTTAAGTTGGGACGAAGTGGCCTGATAGCACCTTGGAATGCTGATCGCAGTCGTTTGCAACGTACCAATTCAGCGAGAGCAATCTTCATGAAGAACATTGCAAACGCTTGACCGACGCAAATTAGAGCTTTAGGCCAAACAAATCGCCACCGGCTCCGGTACCCGTACCACCTCGAAGAGGCCCCTTGAACTTCTTCACAGCGCTCTCGCGCTTGACAATCTCGGGCTCGGCTTCTTGTGCAGGTTCAGAGGTGGTCGCACCAGGTTTGGCTTGAGTTGCTTTGAGCGAAAGTCCTATGCGCTGTGCATTGCGATCGACCGAAAGGATCTTTACCTCTACGTCTTGCCCTTCGGCAATCACTTGCGAGACATTGCTAACGCGACGGTGGGCTAACTCCGAGATGTGTATCAAACCTTCGATCCCCGTGGCGAGCTTCACAAATGCGCCGAACTCGGCAAGCCTAGAGACAGTTCCCTTGGCGGTCGATCCAACAGGAAATCGGGCTTCGACATCACTCCACGGGTCGTCTTGAAGCGACCGATACGAAAGAGAAATCTTGCCCGTCTTGGGATCAAACTTCTCAATCCGCACTTGTACTTTATCCCCCTCCTTGACAACCTCCGAGGGATGCTTGATTTTCTCCCAGGACAGTTGGGTGATATGGATCAGACCGTCGAGGCCACCGATATCGACAAAGGCTCCGAAATCGGTCACCTTACGGACTGTTCCTTCGCAGAGTTCTCCGATCTCCAAATTTGCAAGTCGCTCTTGTTTCTTCTGTTGCTTTTCTCGTTCCAAGACCGATCGGTGGGACAAGACGAGATTTCCACGACGTGGGTTGACTTCAGTCACAACGCAAAGGAGTTTTTGTCCTATGTAGTCCGCAGCCGATTCAATTCGGTATTCCGAGAGCTGGCTGATAGGGATGAATCCTCGGATGTTTCCAACCTTGCATTCGACACCACCGGTATTGGCGCTCTCGATCTTTGCCTCAACAATCGCACCTTCTTCGAGATCGGCCCAGTCGTTGGCGCTGATGGCTTCGCCGGGAAGGCCAAGTTCATAGAGCCCTTCTTCGGCGTTGAACGACCGGATGACAACATCGAGCAACAAACCTTCGCTGGGCATATCTAAAAACTGCAGCAGCGGTACGACTCCTTCGTTCGGCCCCCCCAAACTCACGAAGACGTTTGCATGATGGACCTTGATCACACGAGCTTGGTAGCGATTGCCGATTTCTAGGGCAACACCTACCCGACCGACGTTCTTATCCCCAATCATCAGGTTCTCGAGGTCCGCTCCATCCAGGGCGGCTGCTAACTCTGAATCCTCCTGTTGGTCTCGTCTTCTGGAGCTAGGTACAGGTACTTTGGCGGCTAGAGGTGCAGTTGAATCGCTGTTAGAGCGATACCTCTGTGGCATCGCCTCTGCATCGATTTTCTCCGCAGGGGATTCGACTTGTGCACGGATCGCACTTGGATCGCCGGTGTCACCCCGGGCGTTTGGCTCCTGAGGTTGATCGGTTGGAGTTCTAGGCCCAGGTGGGCCTTTCTTTCGGCGTTGCTCTTTATTTTTTCCAGAAGATTGCTGATTTACCTGCTCTTGCTGAATCCTTGCGTTTCGGATCGCTTCAAGATTCAGTGGGCCAGCAGCGCCTAGCTTCTGACCGGTTTTAGCCACGGGATTCGTGTCTGGAGAGTTGGATGGTTGATCTTCTTGCTCGGCCATGCCGTCGATCCGTTAGATACAAGGAAAACTAAGGCGGCGTGTTGCCGCGTGGAAAGACCTACAGTTTATCAACGAAACGGCAAGTTTCCAGTGATCCCGGCATCTAGACTTGCCCGATCCAATTTCTCAACCCTGACTTAACCTCAGATCCGAAACCGTTATCCTAACGGTATACGCAAGCCATCCTTGCGGTATTTGTATTCCAGCAGTCCTCGCCCACAAAACCGAAATATGCACGATTTATTTTCAGCTTTCCCGCTAGCCGTCAACATTCTCGGGCAAAACGTGGAAAGCTCTGATTTGTTGGTGATCGGCCTGCTGATCATTCTCGAGGGACTCCTGTCGATCGACAACGCCCTGGTTCTTGGCATGCTTGTCAAAAGGCTCCCGAAACATCAGCGAGCCAAAGCCCTTTCTTACGGGTTGATCGGCGCTTTCGTCTTTCGTTGCATTGCGATCTGCCTGTCTGCCTACCTCCTCCAATGGACAATCGTCAAATTCATCGGTGGAGCTTATTTGGTCTACATAGCCGTCAAGCACCTGTTCTGGGATGACAAGGAAGAGGAACTTGTTGTCATGGACCAACAGGGTCAGCCTGGCTTGGTCGATGCCTATACCGGCCAAGAGCTCACAGGTGAGCGGTTGAAATCCGAGATCGAACAGCGGATTCCAATCCCCGCTAGCTTGGTTACCGACGAGAAGGTCGTCAACCCACCCTCGGGAACTCCGGCTGACGAAGCGGTTTGCGATGTGCCGAGCCACAACAATTGGAAGTTCTGGAAGACCGTTGCCGTTATCGAGTTGACCGACATCGCATTTGCAGTCGACTCGATCCTGGCGGCCATGGCGCTTGCCGGATCGCGAACCGATAAACTTTGGGTGGTTGTCGCTGGAGGTATCCTCGGTGTGATCTTGATGCGGTTTGCCGCCTCCGTGTTCGTCAAATTGCTCGAGCGCTATCCAAGATTTGAGGTCTCTGCTTACCTACTAGTGATCGTCATCGGACTCAAACTACTCGCAGACTGGGCCCTCAACAGCGATTGGAGTTTTCGTGGATGGAACTTCCTTGGAACCCTGCGAGATTCTTTCGCCGCCTTTGAAAACCAACGTCGCAATTGGACTGAGGGGTATCTGCATTGGCTAGATACTTCATGGTTGCTCGGACGAGCAGCAGAAACACACGTAGAGGGAATCGAGCATGTTCCGCATCTGTTGGACTTCCATGATCTACGCCGCCCAGAATGCATCGCTTTTTGGCTTACGATGCTCCTGTGCTTCCTCTACGGATTCATGCCCCGAAATGCACAAAGCCAAAAACCGGCTTCGACCAACTAGGGTTCCCCATGAAAGATGTAGCAGTGATCTTGGCCGCCGCAGGACGCAGTTCGCGGTTCAATGACCCTTATCAAAAAAAAGTCTACGCAACGGTCCACGGAAAACCTGTATGGCAATACAGCGCACAGTTGTTTGCCGACCACCCGCGCATCGCGCAGATCATCATGACCATTGCCCAAGAAGACAAAGCCATGGTTCAGGAAAAATTTGCGGGAAATCTAACTCTTTTCGGCGTCGAAATCGTTCTCGGCGGGCAGGAGCGGTGCGATAGCGTTCGCAATGCGCTCGAAAGAATCAAACCCGGCATTTCTCTCGTAGCCATCCACGATGCGGCCCGCCCATGCTTGACCCGACAGAGTCTCAACCAAGTCATCGAAGAGGCTAGCAAGCACGGGGCGGCAATTCTGGCTTCTCCCATTCGCGCCACGGTCAAACGCGTCGATCCGAACTCCAACAAAATCACCGAAACGGTATCCCGTGAAGGACTTTGGCAAGCTCAAACACCTCAAGTCTTTCGAACTGAGGACCTCAAGAGGGGATATGCGAACGTTTCAGGAAAACCCACCGATGACGCACAGGTCATCGAGAAGCTTGGTATTGGGATCAAGGTCGTCGAAGGCCCCGAATCGAATTTGAAAATCACCACCAAAGAGGATCTGCGAACCGTCGAGGCTTTCCTCAAATCGCCCACGCGAAGCCGCGATAATCCGTTCTTCTAAACGCTACAGTGTGGATGCCGTCGCGTGCATCAAGCCTCGGATGTAGCCGTAGGCGAATAAACGACCGAGCATGGTGTAGCCTGGCTCTCCCTCATTCTCGCCAAACATCTGCGGTACATGGTCCGGACGCATGGGCCCTTCGAAATGGATTTCGCGTAAAGCCCTCATCGCTTGGGCCATATCGGTGGGACCATTGTCGTGAAATGTCTCTGCAAAAGCTTCGGGGGTTCCTCGCACATCCCGAAAATGCACGTACTGAATCTTGTTCCCAAAATGTTTAATGGTTTCGGGAATGTCACAGCCCATGGTTGCAAACGTTCCCTGGCAAAAACAGATCGCATTGCTCTTCGAAGAGTACCTCCGCAGCAACTCATCGAAACAATCGATACTATGCATGATCCGAGGCTTACCCAATAGACTTGCCAAAGGTGGATCATCAGGATGCATGGCCATCGTGATGCCACATGACTCGGCAACTGGCAATAGTCCTTCGAGCATCCGGTCAAGGTTCTCCCAGAGTTGCGAGGGAGTCTGAGATTTGGCGATCCGTTCGTGCTCTGGATCGCTCGGTCGGGCACCGAGCATCACGGCCTGCTGGACATCTTTCAGATAGAATGCGGTTACTTTCGCACCACCGCGCTCCGGGGCATCGAGCCTAGTTCGAGCCCAATCGGTTCCGGCCATGAAGTTGTAGCAAAGCAATCGGATATTGTTATCGCTCATGGCTCGCAATAGATCTTGCATCGTCCGAAGCTCACTGCCATCATCGATGCCGAGCTTGAGTCGCTCGATTGGCAAGTAGCCTTCGACGACACTGATATCGAGTCCGTAAGGTTTCACTTCTTCGATCCATCTTGGAATCGCTTGCAAATCCGCACCTGGGTATCGTAGGACCAAGTCGCTAACGCCACATTGAGCGGCAAGTCGCAGGTTCTCCTCGGAGACAGGGGTTAAAACCGTAGCCAAGCGCATCAAAACCTCGACGATAACAAAAGAGCACTAGGAAACAGGTGAAACAGGCTGCAAAGGTTTCGTTGCATCCATGCCCAATGCAGCTAGGCCGGCGACGAAGAACGCACAAGCGCAAGTGATAAAAACCAAGCTTTGTCCTGATCCTGATGTCGCGCCATAGAGAAGCAAGACAGGGACAATTTTCGAGCTGACCGAAGCCCCAAAATTACCCCACATATTCGCCCAACCAAAGATCGCTCCAGTGTTGCGCCCTCCAACATCTTGCATAAACGCCCAAATCGATGGATTCGCAAAGTCGGTCATCAAGGAAACAATCGCACAGCAAAGGACGACACCCCAAGCCGAATCGATGAACAAACAGCAAACGTAAGCGATCCCAGCGATGCAATTGGCGACGCTGATCGGCAAGACTCGTCCAAGCCGCAGCCCAAACTTTCCAACACTCCAATCGGTTGCCCGGCCACCTAGTAACTGCCCAAGCATCCCTGTAGCCAATACCAAGGTCACCATCAGCGACCCTTGGCTGTCGGACACTTTGTGCGTCTCCTTGAGATAAGTCGGTAGCCATGTCACCAAAAAAGCCCAGCCGATATTCACACAAAACTGCCCGAGTGAATTCAGCCACAGGCTACGACTGCCGCAATACAGTCCGATCATTTTGGTAATATCCCGCAACTCCGGCTTGCGATCGTCGGCAATCGGACCAATCAATTCCCTTTCGGCACAATTGCAAGACGGATGCTCAGAGGGCCTATCGCGTACGATCCAGTAATAGGCTACTGCGATCGCGATTCCAAGTAGTCCGTAAATCGAAAGAACTGATCGCCAAGAGCCAAGTTGCAGAATCAATAACGTCGTCAGAAACGGAGCCGTTGCTCCGCCAAACCGGCCACCAAAGGCTATCAAACCACTCGCTCGCCCACGGCTCGATACCGGAAACCAACGCCGCACGATGGCGCTAGATGTTGGATAAGCTCCCGATTGAGCGAATCCGAAAAGAAACCTCGCGACCATCAGACCGTAAAGACTCGCCACCCAACCGGTCATTAACGTAAGAATCGACCAAATGAAAATGTACAGTGTTAGCATTCGGCGAGCACCTAGGCGATCGCTGAACCATCCCGCAGGAACTTGAAAGAGCGCGTAGGAGAAGAAGAAGGCTCCCAAAATATCTCCGATTTGGGATTTGGATATCCTCCGAAAACCGGTTCCTCCGTTGGTCTCAAGTTCCCCAAGCAATTGATCCGCTTGTTCGAGGGTCAATCGATCTGCAACCGTGTAGGGGGTCTTAATCTTTGAAAAATCCAAAGCCTTGGCATCGGAGCTCTGCTTACTTGTAAGCCACGATTGCACCTGCGAATTCTCAAGTCCATCTTTCAATTCGACGGAGAATCGTGTCGAATCGGCACCGACAAGCGAGGTGTCCTTCAGAAATGAATCCGATTTGACAATCTCCCCGATGGTGTTTCGGGTCAAGTACAATCCGAAGGCCATCAGGACGCTAATCCAGACGATGCGCAAACGAACATTGGTTGGTGAGGATGCATTCGAAGTCATATCGATTAAGATAGCAGATTCCAAGTCTGGTTGCTTGAGACTACCCAAAAACGACTTCCTGAAACGGATCGCGGAGATATTTTGCACCATGAAAGCTATTCGATTATTAGTATTGACCATCCCCATGCTGTTGACCTCCTCAGCATTTGCCCAAGAAGCAAAGCCTCTTTTTGATGGCAAGACTTTCGAGGGTTGGGAGGGCAACACGAAGACCGTTTGGCGAATCGATCAAGGTGCGTTAACGGCTGGTTCACTCACCGAGCGGCAAAAAGACAACGATTTTCTAGCGACGACCTCCGAGTACCAAGACTTTGAGCTTGAACTCGAATGGAAACTCGAGGGTACCGAAGGCTTTATCAATGGCGGTGTCCAATTCCGCACCAAGAGGATTCCCAACCACCATGAAGTTTCCGGATACCAAGCAGACTTAGGTGCGGGCTTTGATGGAGCCCTCTACGATGAGAGTCGCAGGAATAAAATACTCGCTAAACCCGATGATGAGACGCTTAAAAAAGCGATCAAACCGCTCGGGCAGTGGAACCACTATCGCATTCGAGCCCAAGGCGATCACATCCAGTTGTGGCTCAACGGTATCCAAACAGTCGACTACAAAGAAACCGATCCAGGTATTGAGCCAAAGGGAATCATAGCGGTTCAAATCCACGGCGGTGCAACGGCCATCGCACGTTATCGGAAGCTTACGATCAAAGAGCTCAAATAAAGCAAGTATGGCAGAAGTCTAGAGAAGGAGCGATTCCGGCTTGAACCGCTTATGGCCAATGACCGATCTTTTGGACCGCTGATAAACACGAATGAACGCTGATATTGCAGCATCCATCGTGTAGGGTTGTTTGGTTGACTCCTGTGAAGCACAAGCCTGAGTCCTAAAGTTTCGGGCCTGACGCTTGGGTGCTTGGCCACTAAAACATGCCTCCCATACCCCCCATTCCACCGATGCCGCTGCCCGAGCCACCCATCCCGCCGCCGAAGCCCTCTGCTCCCACAAAGGCCATGTCGAGCTGTCATCAAACCTTCCAATATCTGCAAGCCCGCTTGGAAATTGGACTTATGCTTTGGGCTAAGCTCCCTTAAACTGACCTTTTGTGGGATTTTCAAGGCTGTACACCCTCTGCGC
>JAJTFC010000155.1 GCA_021298315.1 Planctomycetaceae bacterium | reverse complement strand
CGTTTTCTCAGGGAGTGGAACCGTCTTTTGCCGGAGGCGAAGGTCGAAGATGTACGATTTCCAGGAAAGGAATTCCTGGTGTTTTGGTTTCTTTGAGTGCATGTTGTGGGTTAGGTCACGCCGCTACGGTGAGCCGGACCGTTAATTTTTCCGATACCGTTAATACTTCGGGTGATGGAGAGATTCTTCATGCGGATTCTAACGGTCTAATTGGGACTGGGTTCAATCCGTTCAATAGTTCGCTTGGAACATTGAGAAGTTTCCAGATCGATTGGACGGTGACCATCACAGCGAGCGGAACAACATCAGCGTCTGGCGGTAATCTTTCGCAAAGCCTAGGTGGTTCACTCTTTTTGAATACAATAAGCTACGGCGGAATGGGTGGCGGGAACAATACTGGAGGTGGTCCAAATGTGCCTATCGGTCCCATTTCGGCGAACGCGACGAACACTAAGTCGTGGCTCGTAAGCGAAGTGGGTACGTCGTATGATCCCACATTACTCGCAACCGTTACAGGTCGTTCAAGTTTCGACCTTAAGTTCGTTAGTCCGGTTAAAACCAGCTATGCGACCATGGCTAGTGTAAATTCTGTAATGAACGGATCTGTGACACTGACTTACACGTACGATCCTGCGCCGAATCCTGTGCCGGAGCCTACGTCCATGGCAATCGGATCTGTGTTGTTCACTGGTCTGATCGCCATTAGACGCCGTCGACGCCAGAGCTAAGTCTCTGCATAGGTGTAGCCCGAGCGTCGTGAAGTCCGAAGTCGGAATGTGGAGCAGGCCTTTACTAGGATCTGCTCCCTTCCACTCCGACTTTGGCACTATGCGGCAAACCTTCGCCCCACGACGCGACAAAGACCCGTGCACGATGCACTCCTACTTCGTTAGCTATGAGGGGGTAGATTCCACTTGCCGGTGAACCAAAACGTACCTTGGAGCTTTTCCAAAGATTCACTACTGACTGAGATTTTTCGATCGCAATTCCAATTCCCATTTGGATGCATCGTCCTCTCGCTGCGCGGTTCGCATCGCCGCGATGCCCCGAGCCAATTGCGCCTTGGCGTAAGGCAACATATTCGTAGGATCGGCAGGACCCGCCACCAACTCTTGAGCGGACTCAACCGCTCTTTGAAAACACTGCTCTACAGTAAGCCATGGAACGTCTTGGAGTTGTAAATCGAACAAGTGCATTTCCAACTCAACCCTTTGATAACTGATCGCGGGCACGCGGCCCTTGAGCGAGTTCGCAAGATCGCAGTCCTTCAACGCCGAACGATATCTCTCGATCGCAATCTCCTTTTCGCCGATTTGTTCATGCAGGTGCCCCGCCGAATGGTGTGCAATAATCAGGAACAGCAACGTCGAATTGGAAGTTGGATATCTTTGATGCACCTCTTCGGCTAGCTTCATCCAATCCTGCGAAAAACGCACCGCCGCCGCACGATCTTCCGTACTGAGCATCAACGCTTGAATCTTGGTCGCCGTGGCTTGATACGACTCCAAAATCGTGGAGTCGTTCGGGAGGTGCGCCAACGATACGACCTCCTTTTTTAGAAGTGAGTTCAAAACTCCTAGTGCTTCAGAATCTTTCTTTTTAGCGGTTAGCAGCCGCGCTTGCTCATACGCCAAATGCGATCGGAGTCGCATGTGCTCCTTCGTTGGCTTGACCGCTCGATTCCCAATTCCAACACCTCCAGGGTTCTCTGCGATCATCCTTTCTGCAATCTCACAATCCTTGGAGGCATTCTCTAGCTCGAGCAAGGCTAGATCAAGCAATGAGGCTTTCTCATGAATAACAGCCATGTTTCCATGGACCTGCACATGCACCATGGCGTCATCATAATTTCTTGGTTCCGCAGTACCCAGCCAAGGGATCGCTTGCTCTTGAAGCATCTTCGCATTGTCGAAGTTACCCGCATAAAACTCATGCATCGATAACGAGGACAAGGAGCATGCCATCGAGGAGGCCGCTTGGTCTTTGTCATCCTTGAGAAGGTTGGCATCGGACAGTACGCCACCAAGTCGCAGAATCGAATCCATGAGATAAGGTTTCGCAAGTTCATGATTGCCGGTGCGCATCAACAGCGTACCTTGCAAGCTTCGAAGCTTACCGATTTGCAACTGTAGATATTGACCGATGTCAGGGGCAAGGGACTTCGAATCGAGGCGCTGCAGCATCCATTCGCAGGTACTATTGAAGATCGAATTTGCAGCATCGACATTTTTGAGACTTGACTCCATGACAGCCAAACGATGGGTCACCTCCCCGAGTCGCTTCAGGCTCCTGATCGACGGTGAAGGATCCTGCTCCAAGTCCGTCAAAATCGCTTGAACAACCCCTCTAGAATTTTCCATGAGTGCATCGTGCAACGAACTGAGGTCGGATGATTGAAAAACCTGATTGTTGGACGTGACCAAGTCTTGAAAACGGATGAGTCCGTCGAAGACCATATCTCCTCGCTTCTCCGCGAGTCTCTGGGCTTGTTCCGCCCCCTGCTGGGCCGCTTCGGCGGTCTGTTTGGCTTGCTTGGTCTGCTCCAGAAGTGTTGCCGACTTGTCTAGCGCGTATTGCAATTGCACAGACTGATTTTCAAAGAGATTGGCTTGGTAAGATTGGTAGAGCAGAAAGGTGGTTCCTGCGATTAGGGCAATCGCTAGCGCACCGGCTAGACCTGCTGAAGTGGAGCGGTTTCGACTCGGCCAGCGAAGCGTCTTTTCCCACCAATCCTCAGCGTGCGCCGAGACCGGTTCACCCGCGATCCAATTCAACAAGTCGTCGCGAAACGCGCCCGCCGTTGCATATCTCTCCGACCTATCTTTTGCCATCGCCTTGCGACAGATCGCTTCAATGGACTCGGCTGCCCGCACGCCCCGAACACACGCGTGAGAATCCTGATCACTGCTTGGACTCTTTCCCGTCAAAACGCAGTGCAACATGGCCCCCAGAGAGTAGATATCCGCCGAACACAACGCTTGCAATTGCGTCCCTTCTGCCAGTTCCGGTGCTGCATATCCTGGTGTACCAAGCCCTGCCGTCGCGTCGGCATGGGAAGAAACACCCCCTAGATCCTCCTGAATATGAGAGCCGATTTTTCTCGCCAATCCCCAATCCGCAATCAAGGTCTCGCCATAAGGCCCGATCAAAACATTCGATGGCTTCAAGTCGCGATGTACAATTCCTTGATGGTGGACATAAGCGACGGTATCAGCAATGTCGACGATACGTCGCACAAGACCTCTGAGTTGTTCGGTTAGGTTTCCTGACTGGTCTTTTGTATTTTTTGATTCGACATTTCCTTGCAGATGGAAGCTACGTATCGATTCAGTCAGTGTTCCGGTCCCATCGCCTGCGATTAACCGCATCACATAAAATTCTCGACCTTGTGTGTCGACCCCTTTTCCGTACACGGGGATGATCCCAGGATGCTCAAGACCCGCCGTCATTTCCGCCTCAGCGTGGAACCTCTCCGTCGCCTCCCGATTGTCCACGTGCTTCTTGCTGATCCTCTTGATCGCCACAAGCCTCTGGCATTCGAGGTCTAATCCCCGGTAGACTTCCCCCATCCCTCCGGTCCCGATCAACTCCAATTCGATGTATCGATCGCTCGGTGGCAATTCGTCCGCGAGCAACTCGGATCGGTTCGCTCCCGAAGCAAAATCGTCATGAATTTTCTTCAACTCGGCCAAAAGTAACGCGGCTGGGATATCTTGATACCGCAACGCAAATTCCGTTGGCTCAATCGATTCGCCTTGTTCCATCGACAATTCATATTCGGAGCTTGCAGCGACAATTTTACGCCACACGGAGGACGGAATTGGGTCAGGGGAATCGTGGATATCGGGCTCAGATGGACGGGTCATGGCAAAAGTATCTCTTCAAAGAGGATTCGTATCCATCGAATTCTCTGCAGCACATGGTTTTTTCTTCGTTTCAGCTTGCTGGCTATAGAGGTAGCCGAGTGCTCTTCGAGCTGGAGCAAGGCGATTTTCCTAAGCTCCCCGGTGGGATCTTCCTGATCAAGACGACGAAACAGTGTCTCGATCAAGTCCGCCATCTCAGCCTGTACCTCAGGACCGCTTATATCCATCATCAGCCTGCGGCGAGATGGATCCACAGAATCCTGCGTGTTGACCGAGCGTTTGAGGGTATTTCGATCGCGGTAGTGGTTCCTGACTCGGTTCAACGTGGATACCAGTAGCAGCCTCCATAAACCTCTGCGGTCTTCGACCTCCGGATATTTTCCATCCAATACAGCGAGGTACACCGTGCGAAAGGTGCTTTGTGCGACATCTTCCTCATCGATAGAAGGATCATCGTTTTTGATCAACTGCGTCGCTGCTAGACGCAAAACCCTTGGATAGTAGCGGCTCCAGATCTCCTTGGCAGCCTCCGTGTCGCCACTTTGGAGGCGCTCTAGCCATTGCGTGATCGATCCAGGCTCCGCAGTCACTTGAAAAATCCAAAATTCGAGTTTATGGAAAACCTTGAGCACGAAGTGGGCCGGGTTGGTAGACTTCGGGCGACAGATTTTACCATGCGACCAAAGGGGAAGGTAGAGCGATTGGAAAGCCGGCGGCCGTATGCCTTGCGAGCTTCTTCAGACGTTCAACACCTTGTTGGGTGTCCGTCACCGCCAGATGGATCTTCGCCCACTTCGCCAATTCACCGCGGCGGGGATAACGGCCAGCCAAGGCGACCTTCTCCTGATCAACATCCACGCCACAAATGCCTGTGCTGCAACAAAGTGCAGGGTCATAAACTTGAATCTTGGTCATGTTGGTCCCCTTTTTGAGCTTTGTTCATCCATAGCTTTCTCGCCGGAAACCAATCCTAACGTCAAAACGCTCCGAGGCAACAACTCGATTCCTCGGCTGCGCAGCGTAGCCACTCGCTGCCAAGCGGTGGACAGCGTCATAGAAACCCTCCACCGTCTGGCGACAGGTGGCTACGGTAGTAGAATCATCTACTGAATCCTGTTTCATTTACATCGTGGGAGTGGAAATTATGAGAACGGCTAGAGCATATCGCGTGATTGTGTCATTCAGATTTTGGCTTTGTTGGCTGATTTTATGCATGGCAACGGCAGATGCCGCTGACCATCCAGCGTTCCAGCCGGTCAAAGAACTGTTTGCTGCAATGTCCAAACAGGATGGCAAAGCGATGCAGGAAACGGCAACGGAAGACTTCCAGTTGCTCGAGCATGGTGAAGACTGGACGATGCAGAGACTGATCGAAGCGGTCCAACCCAAAGGTAAGCCTTACGAGCGAAAGAACTTCTTCAGCCAGATTCGCGCCCAGCAAACTGGAGACGTAGCTTGGGTAAGCTACTGGAACAAAGCCGAGATCCGTAGCGAGAGCGGGCTGCGGACGATCGTTTGGCTCGAAAGTGCGATCATGGTCAAAGAGGTCGATCGCTGGAAAATCCAACTATTGCATTCCACTCGTTTAGCCCCAGACCATCATCCCAAGAGTATCGATTGGGTTTTGTTTGAACCGACTCCGTAACTTGCTAGTCCATTACCTTTTGGCTCTGAAAGTGCCAGTGTCTAGGCCGAATACCCGCGATCAATCATTGTAGAAAGCGCTCCCAGTGGAAATTCACCATGTCATCGTGCTCTTAATCGTAGTCGTTCTGGCTTTGCTAAGCCAACGATACGGAAATAAAGGACGTATTCAAGAGCTAAAAAAAATAGTCGAACCGTTAGGTTTTGATGTTAAAAGAGAATTAGACGCCAAGTCTTCCGAATATGTCTATCACCATAAGCTGCACATGGGGCTGTGGATGTATATCCGAGCTGTTTGTATTGCGGATAATGGTTTTACAAGGATCGTTGCCATGGACTTAATGTATCGCCTCGATGATGAACTTGGCAAGCACTATTTTCTAGGAATCGATTCCGCAATTTCGGCACCGCTCATTGTGATCAAAAGACGTACCCCGAGCACGAAATCTATGTGGACGGCAAGTTGGGAGGACGTCTTGTTTCAATTGGATTTTAATGATGATCCCGAGTTCGATAAAAAATTCATCGTTCGAGGGGAAACCGAAGAAACGCGAGGGTTTCTCAATCCCAAGCGGCGTAAGGCTCTGTGCGAGGCTACTGATGTACCAGACTCATTCTCAGTCTACGGCGATTCGGTGTTTCTTGAATTTGATAACATGATCGAGGAAGCAACCTTTAAACAGAACCTCGGAAAATGCTTGGCTGCGATCCGTCTTGTGATGGATCCGTATTAAAAATAAACTTGGTGTATGATCGATGGCTTGAAAACCCGAACGATTGTGGTGGAAACTGGAATTTGTATTGGAAATCGAGCGAATTGGTTCGATGCATTCCACCGTCGGTACGAATAGACTATGGCTTGTCTATGGCGCCCTACCACCGCTTGGCAGCCGATGGCTACCATTCAGCCTGTCACACATAGCCCATCAACACCCATCTGTTATCTTCCGAGAAAACTCCGAAAAAGGCCTGAAAAGAATCACGCCGATAGTCGCAAGGATTGGTGTAACTTTCTCGAACTACGCGGATCATTACCCAGGACTGCTGATTTTCCAGCAACGAATTTGCGAAAAGGAGTGAATGTGAAACAATTTTTATCGCAGCCCTCAACCCAAGTAGGCGTTTGGGCCAACCAGGTGAATGGTAGATTACGCACCGCTCAGAAGCTGATTGCAACACTGGTCTGCTCAGCAAGTCCCTCCATTGCCTTCGCACAAACGAATCCGCAGCTACCAAGAGAACCTCAACAGACCCGCCCAGCAGATGCGGTGCATTTCGCAAAGAGCTCGGACTGTGCACTGTGTCATTCGTACTCAAACGCAGCTTCGGCGATGCGTGACGGTAAGAATCGAAACGTTGCTCCGTTCGATCTTTGGTCAGGTTCGATGATGGCGAACTCCGCTGTCGACCCATATTGGAAAGCGGCCGTCTCGGCGGAGGTCGCGGCAACGCCATCCCAAAAACCGCATATCGAGGAGGTTTGCAGCCGATGCCATGCGCCCATGGCATCCCCAATCACCACGAGTCCCGATGGCCAAGTACTTGCCTTCCTACACGATGGCCATCCGAAAGGTGCTCTCAGTAAAGATGGCGTTTCATGCACCGTATGCCATCAAATCAGTGGTGAAAATCTCGGTACAGACGAATCGTTCACGGGCGGTTTCCAATTCAACAAGAAAAGCGAGATCTATGGCCCGCACGCCAACCCGGTCACGATGCCTATGCAACGCCATGTTGGTTTCACTCCCACCAAAGCCGACCACATCTTAAGCTCCGCGATGTGTGCCACCTGCCATACCGTCATCACGGAGAGTTTTGACAAGCAAGGAACAGCCACGCACTCGCATCTACATGAACAAGTGCCTTATCTTGAGTGGCGTAACTCCATCTTCAACGACGAAGTCGCCTCGAATCAAGCTACGGCCAAAAGCTGTCAAAGTTGCCATGTGCCCACGACCGATGTCGATGGCCATACGATCTCCACCAAACTTGCTCACAACCCTGGTGGTCGCGACTTTCCGTTTCTACACCCGCGCGAGCCCTATGGTCGTCACACTTTCGCCGG
>JAJTFC010000033.1 GCA_021298315.1 Planctomycetaceae bacterium | reverse complement strand
GACTCTTGAGCGCTGCACGTTTCAAACATCAGTACGATGAAACAACCGATCACCCACTTTTCGAGCGATGTTTTGAAAGTATCCAAGTTCCATCGGGAGGTCGGATTGAGAAGAATCGCTGATCGCATTTTCGGGAGTGTTGGTCTTAAAAAGAGGATGTCAGAGAATTACGAAACTCTAATTCTGCGCACGGTTTTGATGTGACGCAACGGGGAGGTATTTAATTCCCGCTAGACGGCAAACTGGGTTGAAAAAATTGAAAAACCGCCGTCGTTTTTAGAAGTTTTTTGACGGAAAACCAAAACTGGTGACGCTTTGCAGCAGCGGGCTCATTGGCGTTTTAGATTCAATTCATAAAACCAAAGGTCATCGTTGGGGACATCCAGTCGAATCGACTCGGCCCGACCCTTGGCATCGAAAATAAAATGGGCACTGCCGGATCCAAACCAAGCAAAGGTTTTATGCCAACGGATCGCAAACGTATCGTAGTGCATGAGCTCCAAGTCCGCTTTGAGCTCAGGATACGCTAACAACTGCAATTGCAGCTTGCCATCCTCAAGTCGAACCTCGGCCTCGCCGTACATCGAACATCGATACTTGCCAACATAAATCTCCACAGGATGACTCGGTTTGTCCATCTGCATCACCGATGCAGTGGCCTGGGTGATGCGATGATCAAATTCCTCGCGGCCCTTTCGGAACTGAACGAGCGTCTCTGAACTCCAATCTCGCTTGGGGGCTCCCAAAAAACGATCGATCGCTTCGTAGACAATCGCATTTCCGATCGGGGTCATGCTATTAGTAAGCACGATTACGCCGAATCGGTGACCAGGGATCATCAGCTGTTCGGAGTACATCCCATCGTATCCACCACCATGCCCAACGAGCTTGACGCCATAGTAATCTGCCAACGACCAACCCAGCCCATAGGCTCGAAAGTTGGTAGCAGGAATCCTCTGCGAGCGGCTTCTCGATACGGGGATGATCGAATGCGGCTGCATCGTTTCATACATCCTTGCTTTGCTGACGATCTCTTTCCCGCTTGCGTCTTGTCCTTCTCGCATCTGAAACTGCATCCAGCGAGCCATATCCGAGACACTCGATAGGATACCTCCTGCAGCGGCCATCGAATCCCAGTTCATCCATGCGATCGGATCCGAACGATCCAAGTAAGTTTTATGCGGTGTGGCGACGTTATTGAGTCCAGCGAGTTGCTTGACCGACCATTTCGAACCCTTCATCTCGATCGGATCGAGCAATCGCGTTTGAATGAACTGACCCCAGGGCATTCCCGAGACTGTCTCGATGAGCTCGCCTGCGGCCAAGAACATCAGGTTCGAGTATCCGTAGTTGGCACGAAAGGGAAACTCGGGTTTGAGCTCCCTGGCACGCTCGAGGATCTGACGCGGAGTATAAGGAGTTCCCCACCAAAGCAAATCGCCGCTGAAGGTTCCAAGACCGCTGCGATGGCACAGCAAATCTCTTACGCGGATGTCGTTGCTGGCCAGTGGATCGCTGAGCCGAAACCAGGGTAAGTATTTCTGCACAGGGTCGTCCCAGCCTAGCTTGCCCTCGTCGACGAGAATGGCCAGAGCATCGGCAGTGAATGCTTTGGAGTTCGATGCGATCGCAAAGAGCGTCTGGTCGTCCACGGCCTCGGGCTTTCCAATCTCCCGAACACCGTAGCCTTTGCTCAAAAGCACCTTCTCACCCCAGACGATCGAAACGGCCAGCCCCGGGACTTGCCAAGCCTCTCGCGTCTGCTCGATCCATTGATCAAGCTCTTCAAGTTGCTCAGCACTCAGTCCGACCTTGGCCTCTTGATCCGCCGGCTTGGATGCAACGGAGGTGTCTTGTGCCAGCGCCTTGTAAGCTGGCAACAAACCGATTGCTAGCGAGAGTCCTAGCGATACCGTCCGAGCATAACGATTTTCAAAACCGAGCATCATGACTCCTTGCGAGTAGAAGTTCTAGGATCGTTTCATTTTTTTGCGAATAATACTGTCCGCAAGAGATGGCCAAAAGGCAGCCAGGACAGCCAACAAGCGGGCTTTCCCTGGCACCACCAACTCCAACTTGCGCGCTTCAGCAGCCTTGAGTATCTGCAGACTGAGTTCATCGGGATCGAGTCGACGCAGCGCTACGCCACCGCCTGGTGACTGGCTGACTGGATCGAGCCCACGGGCTTGCACGAGATCCGCGTAGCGATCGGCAGAGTCATCCCGTGCGATCGGGCCTGGGCAAACCAGCAGAAAATGGACTCCGGTCGATTCGGCTTCCAATCGCCATTGGCGATGAAGCCCGACCAACGCATGCTTGGCCATCGAATAGCCCCCCATGCCAGGCCCCGCAACGATGCCTGCAAGCGAAGCGATATTCACGACAGTGCCTCGACTCT
The DNA here is from genome assembly GCA_021298315.1 of Planctomycetaceae bacterium. GTDB lineage: Bacteria > Planctomycetota > Planctomycetia > Pirellulales > Pirellulaceae > JBKCUI01. The sequence goes on along the minus strand of JAJTFC010000033.1, from coordinate 32,242 downwards.
CACACAATGCCGACCAACACAATTTGGTCATGGCATGGGTAGCAAGCACGTTGATCCCGAACTGCTCAACAAGATCGCTTTCGGAAAGTTGGCACAGGGATCCTCGGTCGGATTTTCCAACCGCATTGATCAGCAGGTCACAACCTTGGACGGCCAAAATATCGCGCAGCGAATCTTTTTGGCTTGCCCCATAAGCTTTCGGATCCTGCGAACCTTCACGAACATCCATCGAAACGATTGCGACGCTGCTGGCTCCGGCTTCGAGCGCCTGCTTCTCGACGGCCTCGAGCCGATTTCTATCTCGACCGATGATCACCAGGTTCGCAGCCTGCTTGGCCAGAGACAGAGCAAGGGCTCGTCCTAGACCATTGGAGCCACCGCTGATGACAGCCGTTCGGTTCTTCCAAGCAAGGCTCGTTCCCATAGGGCTGGCTATCGAACGGTGCGTTGACGAACAAGATTCAGGAGCACTGGAATGCGAAGTTCTGCGGATTGAGAAAGTCGATTTCGCAGCGCGAGGACTTCGCTGGGCGTGGCTGATCTACCGAAAAGGGTTCGATAGATCTCGTTGATGTACAGATCCATGTTTCCTCGGAAGCGATCGTAGTACTCGGAGCTCGCCAAAACCGTCGCGTAGATTTCATCGAGCGATTTGCCTTTGGCAAGTTCACGCTGCCAAACTTGGCTTTCTCGGTCGTTCATCGGACGACCTGCGAGTTGTTCGTACCACATACCGATTTGGTCGATCGGTCGATTCGATATTCCGGGAGGAGTCCCTGCGGGTGCTGGGCCTTGGGGCGGGACGAGAGTCACAGCGATCCTAGGGTTGCCGTTTGCGAAGTTGACCGTGGCAGGTGAATTCATCTGCAAAACGGTGTAACCGCGTTGAACGACTTTGACATCCAAGGCATAGCGGTGGTCGGGTCGGATTTGGGAGGGATCCAAGTCGATTTGAAAATTGACCGGCCATCTGCCATCCAAGGGAACTTGGGTCTCACCGAGCGAGACGTTTTGCCATTGGGGAAAGGTCGTGTCGATCACTCGGGCCATGAGCATCATGCCGGGTTGGACCGACGGTCGATTGGCGGTGTTCGCGGTGGCGTACACCGAAGTTGCCATGCCTGGGGCATTGCCGTAGAACTGAACGGGGATGTTCACCAGACGACCGTCGCGATGGTTGCGTACCAGGAGCATCACACGGCCTTGTGCGTCCACACGTCGAGCGAGTTCGTCGGCGATATCATAAGTTCGACCGTTGATGATACCCACTTGGTATCCGTTGACGGCAATGATGATGTCTTGAGCTTCAATGCCTGACTGCTGAGCCGCAGAGCCGGCATTGACACTCGTAACGAGTACCCCGGTGTCGGTATTTCTGGAGTAGATCCCGAGTCGAAAATTGGTCGGGGGTCGCTGTCCAGGAGGCAAGTAACGGCTTTGGCCAACACCGCCAAGGCCATTTGGATCGGCGAACGGATCATTGAAAGATTCATCGCGATTGCGATCGTCTTGTGCATAGCCGACGGATCCGAGTCCTAGGAGCAAATAGGACGCCAGAACCACGAGGTAACTTTGGATCCAACGGGTTGAAAAAAGCTTGGTCATAATAGCCTCTGATGGATTCCTTTACTTGAGCTGTTGCCAGCCCAGCTTTTCTTGTTGTGTGGCGATATCGGATCGATCTAGGGGAACCAGTCCATCTTTGATGAGTGTTTCCTGTCCGGCTTGGCTGAGAATAAATTTCGTCAGTTCTTCGACGGCGGGTGTGAGTTTGCCATCTTCGGTTTGAGAGACAACGACACTGAGTTTGCGAAGGAGTGGATAGCCAAGATCGATTGCTTGTGGGCTGCGTGGGGAGACGATCTTTTGTCCATCGACGGCGATGGCTAGTGATCGAACCGAGTCGGTCAAAGCGCGATTCGCACTCACGACGGCAATGGCTTCGGGCGTTGCCCCGACAGCGTCGACGATGTCGGGCTGATTATCCTTTTGAACGATCACCGCGCTGTTGCGATCTTTGAGGTTAAAAACTCCCTCTGCAACAGATCTTAGACCGTGGGATGAGACGATCAGGATGTGGGTGATTGGTTTTTCGCCGAGAGTTCCATCGACTCCAAGATCACTCCATTTTTCAATGGGTTTATCGTTTGAGAGGCTCATTGGGGATTTTGCATGGGAGTTCCACGCAAGTGCCCGGATCGGATTGTCTTTGTGAACGATCATCGAGAGGATATCGTAGCCGACCTCGATGGCAATGAGTTTTTTGTTGTGTTCCTTGTTCCAGCGAGCGAGTTCGTCTGCGGTGACTTCACGACTCAGCAATCCGATCACGTTGGGTGAGTCGGTCAGTTTCTTAAAGGACTCCTCGGAGCCTTGGCAATCGACCTTGCTAACCAGCTCGGGATGGATCTTGGTGAAGTCCTCCATCCAGAGAGTTGCAAGGGGTTGCATCAAGGTCGATCCGACGAGTTCGATTTGTCCGGCGATTGGTTTCTCGGGAGCATAAGCCGGTGCGTCGGAGAGCCCTGCTCGGTCTTGGGCTCGGATGAGCGAGTCGGTTCCAATGAGCAAGGTGCACAGCATGCAGGACATTTTGAAGCATTGCTTCAAGAGGCTTTGGCGAGTTGATACGTTGAGACTAAGCACAGACAGATTCCTTTTTCTTTCGAAATCAAAAGGTCAAACGCTAGAGCATCTTCCACCAGTCTATGGCTACGGTCAATACTTATCCGGGAAGAGCCAAATGAGAATCCGGTACGGCCATGGGTGGGACCATGGATTGGCCCATGGGATAACCGCAGCGATGATTCCCAAGGCGATGGCAAGATAGACCAATCCTCTCCAAAAGGGTTTTGAGGCAGATCGATCGATGGCGGGAATCGCAAGCCAGATCCAGCCGGGGATCATCCAAAACAGCCAACGAAAACCGCTTGAGACACCTCCGTAATTGCGATCTTCGATGTCTCGGGATGTATAAAAAATCACGCAGGCAAGCGTCACGAGCAGCATCGCTGCGGCGATGCCATGTTCGCTCAAGACCCAGCGTTTGAGACCTTGGAGTTGGTTGGTCTCCATCGATTCACAGCGGTAGTCCGGAGAGTTATCGAGTGCTTTTTTGCCTTTGGCTAGCCAGATAAGTCCACCGAGGATGCTCCAGAGCCAAATGGGAGTCAGCGACAGGAGACCGTGGTGTCCGATGGTAAAGTGCAGAAGATAGGCCCATCGATCGGGTTCCCCGAGATCAACTCCTTTTTTGTTGCCAGGGAGCCAGTACGATTTTGGATAATCATACCAATCGTCCCAAGCGTAGATGTTCCATGATCCATCAGCCTTTGGGTTTGCAGCAGGTGGCTTTTGAGTAGCCAGCGCAACTCGTTGGGATGTCGTTTCGTCGAAGACTTGGAAAACTCCATCGAGGCGAGCTGGAATCACTTTGGCTCCAGAGGTGATCGAGAGCTTGGAGTCGCCAAGCTGTTTGCCGATAAGTTCTATCCATTGATTTTGTTCGGGGAGTTCCTTGATGGCTTTCAATTCGTCTTTTCGATCGATCGCGGCTTGTAAGCTCGACAAGTCCAATTCGACCTGACCGATCTTTTCACCAAGCCCTCGATGGGAGTAGGGGGGGCGCCAATCGCCATGAGCCCAGAGGTTTGTCAGTAGGAACGCCGTTGCGATCGATGCCGACCCGATTCCGAATCCGATGAGCATGCGTTTTGGGTCTGCAAGAAAAACGATCGCACCGATGGCGGCAGCCCAAGCCATTGCTGGGAGTTCGCAAGCGACGCACAAAGCGGCAGCAATCCCAAGGCTAAGCCAGGTGTTCCAAGGTGCCCTCATTTGGGTTTGGGCTGCTCGAAGGATTTGCCAGGCTAGGGCCAAAGAGTTTGAAAAGAAGATTGCCCCGTGAAGATGGTTGTTGAGGGTCACGACGAAGGTCGTAAGAAAGGTTCCCCAGATCGCAAGGGACAAGACCACGTGACGCGTCCACGGGCGCGGGACGTGGGACTCGAGCCATCGATGAAGCCAGCACCACCAGAGAGCCAGAGGAATCAGGTTCACAAGGATCAAGACGATCCGACAGACTAGAAAGGGGTCTTCCGTGAGCGTCTTTCCACGCCATGCGTAGGTTGCCATCATCACCGGCTTTGTAACGGCCGCGAGCATGAGTGTTAGCAAGGGTGGTTTGCTTGAGTAACTATGCTCTTGGCCATCGGCACCTTGGTGCCTGACCATATCGATGGTGTTCCAGAGTTTCGACTTGCCTTTGGAATCGAGGATTTCGACGACGGAGTCTATTTCCCATCGGCCTTCTTGGGTCAGTGCAGCGATGGCTGCCCAACGGGATCGGTCGTTGGCGCTGAGAAAGGGGACTTCGTTGTTGACGGCGGTGATCCCTAGAATTCGGGCAGCTTGGAGTGCGAATGCCAAGGTGATCATCCACCAACCGATGGTGCGGGTCGAGATACCCTGCGAGCCATTTTCGAAGTCTTGCTTCATGATTCGAAATCTTATCGTGGAGAGTGGTTCGAAGGGATATTTGTCGATGAGTCTATGCGTCGCTCGATCGAGTAAACGTTTCGCGAGGGGTTGTAATTGGCGACCAGCAATTCCGCGATCAATCCGGTAGCGAACGCTTGGATACCCACTACGATCAGAAGAATCGCCACGAAGAAAATAGCGCGTTCATGCAGGTGTAGGGGATTTTCGTAGTTGGCTAGTCTTGTCCAAACCCATAGAGCCATGAGCACAAGTAGCAGCAAGAAACCGGTAGAAAAAAGGACTCCTCCGAGGCCTCCGAGGAGGTGCTGAGGTCGGTAACGGAACCGGGTTAGAAAAACGACGGTGGCAAGATCCAGAAGTCCTTTGGGAATGCGAGACCAACCGTACTTGGAGGATCCGTGCATGCGGGGGTGATGTTCGACCGCGATTTCAGCGACTCGGAACCCGCGGGCTGCTGCCAGTACGGGAACAAACCGGTGCATCTCACCGTAAAGATCGATCTCTTGGAGAACCTCACGTCGATAGGCTTTGAATCCGCAGTTGAAATCATGAAGCGGCAGTCGAGAAAAAAATCTCAAAATCGAATTGAATACAAGGGAAGGCCAGCGTTTGTGCCACGGGTCAAAGCGTTTTTGTTTCCAGCCGCTGACAACATCGTATCCCTCTTGGAGTTTGCTAAGCATCCTGGGGATCTCTTTAGGATCGTCTTGCAAATCCGCATCCATGGTGATGAAGATATCCCCGGAGGCTTCTTTGAATCCTGCAGCAAGCGCCGCGGCTTTACCAAAGTTTCTTCGGAAACGGATCGCTCGAATCATCCCTCTGGATTGGCTAAGTCCTTCAATCACTTGCCACGAATTATCGCTCGACCCGTCGTCGACGAAGACGATCTCGCAAGGACTCGAGATACCTGCTGCATCGATCCGACGCACAAGTTCAGCCAGAGTCTCCCACTCGTTGAGCAACGGGATCACGACTGTGATCGAATTCATTTCGGCACCTAACCCAAAATCGATTTCGGAAACAGGGGGCGGCAAACTTCCAAGACGAGCATCCCGGCCATCAGTCCCATGCCGTCAGCAAGGATGTCTTGGAGATCGAACCATCGACCAACAAGGGGTTGGGTGACTTCATCAAACCAGGCGTAGGTAAGACCAAAAACAAGTGTTGGAAGCGCGTAGGCGTACAGGCCACGATGGCGTAGATTCATTTGTATCGCAAAGCCAGCGATGAAGCCCAGTGCCATAAAGGCCAGAAAGTGAAGGGTCTTATCGCCGGCTTGAGCTAGTTGTTTTGGAACTTTTTGCTTGGGCAGATGCGTCATGACGTACATGAAAACAAGGTAACTAACGGCGATCAAGTTGGAAGTGATTTTGCCCATTGAAATATTTGCTTCTTGCCGGAGCACAAAGAAGGAAAGGATTCGTCTAGGCGTAAAAAGCAAGAAGCCTCGCCGAAAGCGAGGCTTCTTGGGATGAGCCGTATTATAACAAGAGTCGGAACTAGTCCCACCACCATTGGCTTTGGGCGAGATCCCCCGGGGCGGAAAGTTTTTCACTGGATTCATCGAGTTTGCTGTCGACTTGGGGATCCGAAGCGAGTTTCCGCGAGGAGATATGAACACCACCGATAGGAGTAATGAGAGTCCCTTCCTTCCACATGGCATTGACGGCTGGTTCGACTTGGGAGATGCCGTTGTTGACTTTGGTGGTCATTTTTTCTTCGTCGGCAAACACACCTAAATCCCAGTTGGCTTTGCCATAGAAATCGTTCTGTTGCATGAAGGCAGCAACGATACTCATGTCAAACAAGTTTCGCATTTGGCTAAAAACTGGCATGACTTCACCGAGAGCTTCAAACTTTTGGGTGAACTCCTTGGCAAACCCGACCGAAGCGGCATCACCGGCCCCGGCACCCCGGCTGCGAGTTCCGTTCTTAGCCAAGTACTCCTTCTCGCTCGTGAGCTTAGCTCCCTGACCTTTGAGTTGGAGAGCAGAGCGATCTTCGTTGGTCACAACGCTGCTGTAATCGGCCTCGAAGTACCAGCGTTGAAGCGCGTTGGCGTTTGCACCTGCTTGAGTACGCACGATCCAAGGAGTGAAAGGGATGATCGTGTTTTCCAAACCCAGTCCGATGAGCTTCATTCGGTAATCGGCTTCGACCAAAACCCTTGCAAAGTTTGTTTCTCTGGGGACTCCCTTGATGATCACGTTCTGGTATCCCAAAGATTGTTTCATGCCGGCCAAGACCGCAGGATTGATTTGGTTTGCACGCCCCTTGAATTGCTCGTTGTACTGGTTCATCCTCTTGATCCCCTCTTGAGTCGGTTCGATCGAAACTGCGATCGATCCAACGGCTTCGGTGGATGGAGCGTAAACACGAAGAGCCACGACCAAATCCATGAGATTCAAAACAGAGCAACCGGACTTGAGACCTACACGATCTCCGTTTTCGGTAACGTGGATTTTCTCAGCAGGGCCAGCGATAACGATGTCGTTGGAGTCAGGTAGGAAAAAGACGTACTCGATTCGAGTCAATCCTGCCAAACCTAGAATCTCATCTCCGAGCTCTTGTTGTTCAGACAGTCGCTCTGCAACAACTTTCTCAAGACGATTCAAAGAGACTTTACGCAAGGGCGAAGCGACTTGCTCGTCGCGAGTCAGGGTCTGGAGAGCGGCTTTGCGAACTCGCAATGCAAGCGAGTTATCGATGGCGCTGATTCGCAGAACCCCTTGGGGGTCAATCTCGACACCACCACCGTTGCCGGTGTCGTTATTGCCGCCGTTATTATTATTGTTGTTGTTATTGTTGTTATTGTTGTTGTTCCCCTGCGAGAAACCCAACGAGGCAAAGCTCGCGACGAGTGCAAAAAAAGTGCACGCTCGTGCGAGTCGATAGAACGGTTTTCTCAAAAGCATCAGCATTCGCCTTGTACTACGTTTTGCGGTAACGGATTTAGCGTACTCGTGGAGTATCGGACCGCGAGCAGCACGAACCGATTCCCAAATACACCATCTGCTAAGAATAATTGCCATCGAGGTGGATATCAACAATTTGGGCAAAATAGGAGGGGTGGGCCAAGTCGAATTCCTCGGAATTTTCGTTAAAACCGGGCTTTTCTTCGGATTCGTTCAAGTTCGCTTGACGGACAAAGCCATGCGACGCTACATCCATTCGAGTCGTGAGCCTCGCAAGCAGGTAGGCTGCTACCGGCCCGTCGCCAGAAAACTTGTCGGCAACCTTTGGATTTCCTATGCGTCTGGAATCGAGTACCAAGCAAGCCAAGTTCGCTTTCTTGTGCCGATTCGTGTTCTGGGTGACCCTTTGGACCATTCCCGGAGCATCGGGATTGGGTCAAACGCCTTTTCCCTCGACGACCCCTGGGACTCTTCCCCCTACACCGAGTTATCCGTCCTCCCCTGCGACAGCAGGAACCACCTCTTTCCCAGCAACCACGCTGCCCCCGGTCTCGACGGCACCGCCGGTCTACTCGGTCCCACCGCCCTCGACGTACAACCCTTACGCCCCCACGTTTCGTCCGAGCACCGCTCCGGCTCCTACATCCATGGCAAGCCCAACGATGGCTCCTTACGGTGCTCCTGCAAACTCTTCGTTTAATCAAGTCTACAACTCTTGGATGGAATGGTTGACCGGTAATCCTACCGTCACTGGAGCCCCGACAGCTTACGGGCAACCCACCTACGGAACACCCTATGGTGTCCCTGCATACGGCCAACCTGTAGGGACTCCGGCAACTCCTCCCGGGTATCCCCCAACAACGTACTCTTCGCCTAGCTATCCTCCGGCGTATTCGAATCCAAATCCGGGAATGCTTTTTCCAGGAACCTCGCCCAGTCCTTATTCTGCTAGCCCCTATGCGGCGAACCCTTACGCTGCTAGTCCTTACGCTGCTAGTCCTTACGCTGCGAATCCCTACAGCGCTAATCCTTATTCGACTGGCGGCTATCCGCCGAACCCTTATCCAAACTCCTGGAACGCTTGGTGGTACAACACTTCGACGGCGGTACAAACACAAACCGCCCAGACGATGCGATTATGTCAGGGCTTGCGTTTTCGGTATACGTACCTTCCTGGAAACACGGACTTTGGGGGTGTCGACGCAAACCAAATCGAGAGCCATGACTTCGAGTCCTCATTGGTGTTTGCCATCCCGAGGTTTTTCGGAATGAGTCAACCTTGGTATCTCATGCCGAGCTACGCTCAGCACTTGTGGTCAGGCCCATCGGTACCAGGATCGGATCTTCCAGGTTCTGCTTTTAGCGCTTTTCTCGACAGCACTTGGGAGACCGACCCGCTTCAAACATTTGGAACAGAACTGGGGTGGCGGGTTGGCGTTTTTTCCGATTTCGATGCCATCAGCACCGAGAGCATACGACTTCAGGGTAAGGCTTTGGCCAAATTGCGATGTACGCCAAATTCGACGATCCGAGCCGGGGTGTATTACATCGACCGCAATAAGATCAAGCTGTTGCCAGCAGGTGGTATTCTTTGGATGCCCAATCAAGACACCCGTTGGGACATCTTTTTTCCAGAGCCTAAGTTGTCCCATTACCTGACGACTTGCGGCACGCACGATATATGGTGGTATCTTACCGGCTACTACGGCGGCGGAGCTTGGACAATCAGGCATGTTGATGATGATTCCCATGACGAAATCGACATCAACGACATCCGCGTGATGGTCGGTTTCGAGAAGGGACGCAATGACCTACTGCGACAAGGCTTTCGGACATGCTTTTTCGAGTTTGGGTATGCCTTTAATCGAGAGTTGATTTACAGAAACCGTCCTGAAGCGAGTCTCTCACCGGACGACAGTTTGGTCTTTCGTGCTGGCTTTGGTTACTAACGCCAAGATGCAGTTCCAAAAAAAATCCACCCCGCCTCGACTCGTTGAAGAGTTCTGGGGCGAGGTGGAGAGGGGATTTTTTGCTAAGACTGTATTGACTTAGCCAAGCATTCGCGAAGTAGTGTTCAAGACTTTTATTTGGTCGAAGCAGAAAGTGTCGCTGCGTCTTCTTTCACTTTGTACACAACTTCTAGCTCGATCTTGGATCGAGCCGGCATGTCCGTCATGAGCACAATCTTGCCCTTTTGTTCCGTTTGGTCGGATTGAGCATTTTTCGGGCTAAATGCCAAGGAAAGCAGGTGCATGTCCTTGGATTCCTCCGACAGCTTTGTGCTGGAAACATCAAAGGTTTCGCTTTCGATGCCGGTGATCTTAAAAGGCTGTGCTCCCTTGAGTCGGATCAGCTTTTTGATCTCCTCTTGTTTGCCGATCGAGCCGAGCGACAAAAGATTAGGCTGGATAGACAAAGTCGCTTCGACATCGGCTGTAAAGCTAAGCGACAACGATTTGATGTTCAAATCGTTCGTATGCAAAGTGATTTCGCTTTGGATTGGACCTGCGGGTGCGGTTTCATCCAAGTTGATATCCAACTCGTAATGGACTTTTCCACCTTGTCGGAGCGACTCACGGACGCCAACTTTGACGAAAGGCAAGTCGCTTGTGGCATGGGTTACTTGCCAAGTCGACTTACCGGCATATTCCAAATGCACATCGTAGCGACGAGCAGTTCCCTCGGGTACCTTGCCAAATGCAACTTCTCCTGGCGTGAAGACCACATCGGATCGGATGTAGCCTTTGACGTTGAGCTGGACCTCGGCAAAGTTCGGCTTGTCGAACGTCACGGTGATTGTCGCACCCCGAGCGCCTGAGTGGGTTGCTGTGTTAAAAACAGCAAGAATACATCCGACTTGTCCAGGTTGCACCGTTTCGGTCAGAACGCTCGGAGTGGTACAACCGCATGAGGTTCTTACGCTGCGAACATGGATCGGTGTCGCAAATGTGTTCTCGAAATAGAATCGGTGTTCGGTTTTCGCGGATCGAGCAACCGTTCCAAAATCATGGCTGCGTTCTTTAAATAGATTCTGGTATTGTTGTCCGAATGCATTTGGAATAGCAGCAGCAATCCAAAGCAATGCTAAAAGGCATGCTCTCATCGATGTTTCTCCACGGATTGATTTTTCATCTGGATCGATCTTCTTGATCGATCTATGGACTCTAGCGTTCTTTGGAAGGACACCCCCCCGTCGGTTAATTATCCACTCTGGATAAAGAACATATTGCGAATTCGCCTAAGAATTAGCTGGGCGTTTCATAGCAACCTCGTTCAATTCGTTTTGATCGTTAATCTTCCATCACCCTAGAATCCTCATCCTTGGTCAATGTTTCTCCAATCGTTACAGAGGTAATTTTGATCTTTTTTTTGGAATCGAATTCCCCTACCAACCGACGGCCTTCGAACCCTTATCGATCCGATGTGGCAGACTAGCGAGCCCTCTTTAGGAAATCTCGCTATGAACACAAAAAAGAAAACTATCCCAAAAGAAGAATCGGCAACGCAAGCACGCCCAGGCATGCTTGCCCTGGTCGTCATCGTCGCTGGTGCGGCAAGCAGTTGGTATTGGTACAAACCGCTATCGAACGATCTATCCCAAGATCCCCAGGCCGATGCCAGTGCATCGAGTTTCTTTGGCTCCCAGCAAACGCTTATCGAACCGAACACCAACGCGGTTGTTGCGTCCAATGGCGGCATAGTACCGGTTTACTCCGCTCTCCCAGAGGATCTTGTCGGAGACCGACAGGTCGAACTCAGACCCTTTCAGCCTACGCCACAGGGGACACTTCAAGAGCGATTGTCCAAGGAACCTCTGCCAGTGATTCCTATTTCGCGTCCGGATCGTTCTCGAAGCGATGCGAAGTCGTCGATTGCATCGGGGCCTGCAATTTGGACCAACCCTCAATCACCTCCAACCGGTCCATCGGATTCAACCTTAGGAACTCTTGCTGCTAGTTCGAACCAATGGGATTCGGCTAGTCCTTTCAGCGGCAACGATCCGTCGGCTCGAAAGAACGTTGCAACTGATTCCAATGCGCGATTAATGGGCGATAAAATCGTCACGATCCCTAGCACCATGAATCTTTCGAACCCTTGGCCCGATAAGCAATTTGATCCCGGTGCAGTTGCTCCTCAGGGGATCGCGGCTGCCAAAGCCCCTCAAGCACCTGAGAATCCTCCGCTGAGGATGAACTCCCCTGGAAAGATTGTATTGACGGAAAGCAGGGTCGAGGAAACCGGTTCGGCAATGGAACGGAAATCTATCCAAGCCTCATGGTCGAGCGTCCCGTCGACGGAAACTGGCTCGGCGGCGACTGGCTCGGCGGCGACTGGCTCGACGGTCAACGTCAAAAAAAGTGGTGCAGTGATCCGTCAGCCTAAACACTAGCTGGGTGTCTTTGGATCCGAGAATCGCTTGATATAAGCCTCTGCTTTTGCCTTCTTACGCGGAGGGATCGGAGGCTGATTGGACACAAGTGCCAATTGAAAGTCTTGGCAAGCGAGCTTTTCGTCTTTTTGAGCGATATGGAGCAAGGCTCGGAAGTAAAAGAGCCATGCGTTTTCGGGTTGCAACTCGTGGGATTCGTCCAATGCCTTTCGGGCTTCCTCCAAGCGGTCTGCAGCGATCAGCGCTCTTGCATAGTTGTTCAAGTAATACGCCAGATGGTCCTTTTCTTTTTCGCGAGCTATCGCGATGGCTTTCTCAAGGTCTTCGATGGCAGGCTCTGAATCCCCCAATTCTGCAGCACAGCCTCCACGCCCGTTGAGCGCTTTTGACGATTCTTTATCAAGAGTTTCAATCACGTAATTGAAGTCTTCCCAAGCCTCTGTGAATTGCTCGGAATACCAATAAGCAGCACCTCGTCGCAGATACCCATTGTCATTCGATGGATCTAACTCGATGGCTTGAGTGGCACTTTGGATTGCCTCCTCAAATCGATTTTGAACGAAAGCGATATGAGCCGACATAAGCGAACGGGTGAACTCGGTTTCTTCTGCGGTCTCGGGTTGCAGTTGCTTAGCGGCTTCGAGGTCCTCTTGCGATTTTTCATCCTCCCCTTGCTGTTGGTAAATCGCGCTTCGCCCGATTAAAGCTGGGGCAAAATCGGGATTTTCATGGAGGATCGCATCCAAATCACTGAGCGCTTGATCCATCCGACCGAGTTGGATATTGAGCTGAGCTCTTGAAAAAAGTGCTGGCAGTAGATCGGGGCTCGACTGAATCACGGTGTTGAGGTCTTTTTCTGCCGCGTCCAAATCGTGCTCGGACATCGACATTCGAGAGCGGTCGAGCAAGCATTCTTCGTTGCTGGGATCGATCTGAAGAGCTTCGTCAAGAATCTTCAACGCCTGTTTTCGATCTCCTTTGAACTCGTAGACCAAGGCGTTTCCTCGTAAGGCTTGGATCTCCTTGGGTTCCAGTTCCAAGGCCGACTGAAAGTCCTTGGCAGCTTGGTCGTGTTGCCCAAGCATCATCAGGTGGTAGCCTCGAACCACAAACGGAATTGCATGTTCGGAGTCCATTTCCAAAATGGACGAGAGTTCGGAAACGGCATCATCGATCCGACCCAGCTTGGAGTAAGCTTGGGAGAGCCTGTAGCGGGCAGACAGATTGGACTTGTCCAATTCAACGGCTCGCAGGAGAGACTCGACGGCTTGCTCATACTCATCGCTTAAGAATCTTGCATAGCCGTAGTCGCTTAGCAAAGCCGAATTTTCGACTCCTTGATCCAAAAGAACCTGGGCCTCTGCCAAGGCACCTTGAGCATCGCCGCTTTCGAGAAGGATTTCGATACGTTGCTGTCGAGCGACAGCTAGGTCTGGCTGGTTCTCGATCACCCAGTCGATATCTTCGAGGGCCAAAGTCAGCTTGCCAGATTCCTTATAAGCATCTGCGCGCAGTCCATTGAGGATCGGATGTTTTCCATGTTGTTCGATGCATGAGCTCAGGTATTCGATTGATTTTTCGATCCCTTTTAAGTTTTGCAGGATGTAGGATTTCAGTTGGATCGCTCGCAGATTCGGTCCTTCATTCTCCAGAAAAGTATCGACATCTTTGAGGGCGACACGATGGCTGCCCTTGAGCATCAACAGCTTGGCTCTTTGAAGCAACGAGTTGCCATGGTAAGGATTGATTTCGAGGGCTTTGCGCAACTCCGCAAGGGCTCCGGGGATATCTTCGAGTTCTTCGAAAACACTTGCGGCAACGAAGTGAAACTCCTCGGACTTAGGGCTATCGGGGGCACTTTGAAGCGTCTTTTTAGCTTCCTCAGGAAATCCCATTGTCTGTTGCAAATGAGCCAAGAATCCGTACCAGTCCGTCCCAGCATCGGGGTGTTTGATCAGCGATTGGCAGATACTTGCAGCCTTTTCGAGGCGACCATTTTTTTGTAGGAACCTCGCATAGCTAAATAGCAATTCGCGGTCTTGAGGGTTTTGCGCGAGAATCGATTCCCATCGCTCGAGAGCCGTATCGAATTCACCTTTGGCGGCGATGAGTTCAGGAATACTTACCTGCAGGCGAAGGCTCTGGTCGACTGCCTTCTGCCAATCCTCCATGTCTTCGACGCGGATGTTGTTTTCGGGCAGCGCCATCATCTTGCTTGCGTAATCGACATCTTCGGTGGGATCATCGGCTTGTTGATCCTCTGTTGATTCCTGCAACTCTTCGGCTTCTTTTGGGTCGTTTTTATCCGAGGAATTCAACGCCTTGACGTAGCGATGATAATCCGGGTGGGCATCCGGTAGAGTCAATTGCCTAAAAGACTCTGTACCTGCAAGATTGCAACTGCGATACATCAAGATCACCGGTGCGCGTACAGGAAAATCGGGCATGGCATCCAGAGCGGACATCAAGGACTGAGGCACTGCATTCGGGCTTGCGCTCGAAGAGAACGCTCCTGTTGTGTCTTGATGCGATGGAAGCACCTGCGTTTCGATGATGCGTTTACGGCCAGGAAAAAACTGGATCAAGGCTTGGTAGGCCGCAGGCGAATCTGCAACCCCCTTGAGCTCCTTGTGAAATGCAGTATCGACGTACTCGAATACTGCATGACAAATGGCAAGCGACCCGTCCTCCTCGTTCAGACCATGGAGATCCGAGAGCACGTAGCCCCGGTCAAAACCAATGAGACTCGCTTGAAAAAGACTTCTTTCTTTGTCGATTCCCCAAAGTTCGAGTTCTGAGGTTTCGTGCCAGAAAAGCCTTCCGTTTGGATACGCTGTCAGAAATTTGCTAAAGAAGGGACTCCTCTGGACCAGTTGTCGGGTTTGTTCCAACCGTAGAGTTGGATCCATTTTGATCGTGCCGAAGATTCGCTGGAGGACTAGCAAGCTGACCAGAGCGACCATCAAGACTCCCACAAGAGGCCAAAACTTGAAGGCAAGAGCCGCGATAGCCGCAGCGGCCAGAAGTAAACCTGGGATAAGAAAATACGGGACTGCGAATTTCCGCGCTGATGCGATAGGAGGTCTTTGGCCACACCGATCGCATACGGCCAAAGGAAAGGCACAAGCGAAATGCTTTTCGATGAATACCACCGAGGCGATCTTGGTCGGCTCCCTTGTTTCGCACTGACAACACTTTTTGGAATGCTTAAGCCTCTCAAAGAGCTCCATCGTTTCGCTATAAATCGCGTTGGCATGCAAAAGCTCCTCGGTGACGACACTCACCGGCGGAAACCCTTTGGATACTTCTGAAGGCGGATTGTATAGAAATTGCATGGATCTAATTTGCTTGGGCATGAAGGAGCGGTCTAGCGGATCGAACCCCACTAAAGGAGCCGTTTGGCCTCGTTAACCATATACATCGTGCCACATCCGGGACAGAAAAGGTACCACTCGTAGTAATAAGTTTGCCCGGGTTTTTTGGCCTTGGGTTTGGTGTTTTTCCTCACCAATGTCGCTGAACATTTACGACAAGGAGCCCCTTCGGTAGGCTCCTCTAGAGATCCTCCCTGTTTGGGCCTCGGTAGTCGAGTGCCCTTAGGCGAAGCTCCAATAGGTTCAATACCCCTTTGCACCCTGCTGCTCGAAGGATCCGACAGGTAGCCAGAGTCGTCGGGCAAGTCAAAGCCTTGAGTCGCTGCAACCGCCAGCTCGTCGCAACGTTCATTCTCAGCCACGCCCGCATGGCCCTTAACCCAGTGGAATCGGATCGAATGCTTGGAAGAGGCCGCAAGATACCTCATCCATAGATCGACATTCTTGACCGGTTGCCCCGGACCCCGTTGCCACTTGTTCTGTTTCCATCGATCCAGTGAACCCCGTTTGATCGAATCGACCACGTATTTCGAGTCGCTGTAGAGGTTTACTCGGCAAGGTTTCGAGAGCGTTTCGAGGGCGACGATCACTCCCAAAAGCTCCATGCGATTGTTGGTCGTCAGGCGAAATCCCCCGGAAACCTCCCGTCGATGCTGCCCCGACATGAGCACAATTCCGTAGCCTCCAGGCCCCGGATTAGGTTCCGCAGCCCCGTCGGTATAAATGGTCACTAAAGGCTTTTCGCTTGTTGTTGTCTCGGGCAAGAGATTCCTCGACGTCTGGTCATCCAATGAATAGGGATTGGCTCCCCTGGATTGGGGATTCCCGAATTGTAACGACTGTTTCATCCGATTCGTATCAGCTTGCCTACGAAAAAAGGGCATGCCTAAGCATGCCCTTGACTCATTTTGAAAAAACGCCTTCGAGCAAGACCCGACTAGGCCTTCGGTACGTCGCTTGCAGAAGCAGGTGCTGCAGGAGCTGCTGGTGCTGCTGGCACAGCCGGTGCTGCTGGTACTGCAGGTGCAGTTGGCGCTGCTGGAACTGCTGGAACGCTCGAAGCAGCGGGTGTTGGTGGAGCTACCGAAGAGCTCTCAACCGTGCCGGCATTGACCGTACCCGAGCAGTTGGTGCAAGGTGCAGAACCAACCATCACTGGCTCGGAGGTCACTGTGCCGCAACCACTGCAGCCGCTCGATACGGCTGCTGAACCGCAACCACATCCACTTTCGACTGTACCGCATCCGGTGTTGCAAGCAGGGGCTGGTGCTGGTGCGCAGTTCGAAACAGCTGCACCCGAGCACTTCGCACTTCGGCGGCTACCGAGCTTGCTGAGCATTCCACCACCACTGCAATCCTTGGCAACAGCTCCGCTGCAAGCAGCTTTCTTCGAGTGCAAGCGCGAGAGCAAACCGCCGCGCGTGCCACCACAACCGTTGTCACCACCGCAACCGGCCATAGCGACCGATCCAAATCCCGCTGCTACAAACGCAACGGCCGTCAAAACAACCACTCGCAACTGACTCATAGGAAATCCTCCTGAGAGAAAAATAGGGTAATCCACGCAAAACGCCTTCAAAATGCACATCCTAATTTCATGGATTGAGCTACTTCCAAAGCCTTTGTCCTGGGAGACTTTTTCATGGGGCTTTGCTTCCCGGCCACTGGTTTTCCTTGGCCTCGATCCCGACAAACCCCTTCTCACCGCGAGAAGCTGTTAAAGTTTATCGGTTGGGGGCTTTGCGCAAAATGGAACGCTTCGCAACTTACCAAACCCCCGACGGCTGTCAACGACCCTAAACTGTTAGGTGGACTCTTAAGCAATTCCTCAAAAGCAAACCTATGGCAGGCCAAAAAGCAGAAACTAAATCCACCTAGGGCTCAACAAATCAAAGCACTTCTGCTACATTCTTCTGGGTGCTTTCCAATAAGCCATTCCGATTTTCAATCCGACGACGGAGTTTATTAGCCGTGCTCATGCCGCTAGGGGTGTTATCCCAATATATTTTCGGTTCGCTTCTGTTCATCCTATCGTTCCTGATCGTTGCCATCATTCTGTTGCAGCGAGGCAGAGGAGGCGGACTGACCGGTGCCCTAGGTGGTCTCGGAGGTCAAAGCGCCTTCGGTGTAAAAGCTGGAGATATTTTCACCAGGATCACTGCTGTCTTGGTTCTTCTTTGGATCACCGTCTGCGCCTTGGCTGCGTTCTGGTACAAGGAGCAAGGGCCGGATTTTGAAGCCGATATTTCCACTCGGTCATCAAGTTCCACCGGAGGCATGGGGGCTTCAGACCGACCCATGGATCCATTCACGGACGAAACTGGAATTCCTGGCTTGCCGTCGATTCCGCCGGGCACCGAACCTGGCACCCCAGGGAACGGTTCTACCGAGACCCCACCGGCACCGGCAGAAGTTCCTCCTGCCACCGAGCCTGCACCGCCCGCTGCTGCCACGAGTGAGCCATCGGCTACTCCAGCCCCGGCTGAAACTCCGAAATAACAATGCTTGGCCTTGTGAGCATGACGGGCCATGGAAGAGCCCAACAATCCTCTGATTCTCTGGCGATCGATGTTGAAATCCGATCGGTCAACAATCGGTTCCTCAAAGTAACGTACAAGCTTCACGAGAGCTTGAGTTTCCTCGAACCGCAGATCGAGAATTTCGTCAGAGACAAGGTGCGTCGCGGCACGGTGCATGTCTCGATCCGAGTCACTGGGTCTGCAAGCCTATCGGCTCAAAAGGTTTGCGTCCAAACGCTTAGTTCTTACATCCATCAAGTCCGCAGTGTGTTGGCTCGAGAGGTTCCGTATTCAGTCGAGCTCGGATCGGTCTTGCAACTCCCCGGCGTGCTCTTGCCAAGCGAGGGGGCCGATCCTGAAAAAATCGCAGGACTGGTACTAACGACCCTCGAAAAAGCCCTCGACGACCTGAATCGGATGAGAAAGATCGAAGGGGATCAAATGGCAAAAGAGCTCCTCGAAGCGATTGCCAACGTCGCCCAAAAGGTTGATGAAATCGAGTTCAGGGCCCCGAATGTTCTGTCGGATTATCGCAAGCGTCTCGAAAGCAGGGTTCGGGCATCTCTGAGTGAATTGGTTCCGAATGTCGGAGAAATCGATCTGCTCAGGGAAGTGATTCAGTTTTCCGACCGCAGCGATATCCGCGAGGAAATCGTCCGTCTAAAAAGCCATCTGGACCAGTTCGCCGAAACGGTAGCGGCCAAGGATTCTCAGGGGCGCAGGTTGGATTTTTTGACCCAAGAGATCGGACGCGAGACCAATACGATTGGTGCCAAAGCCAACGATGCGTCCATCTCGCATCTGGTCGTGGCGATCAAAACGACCGTCGAGCAAATTCGGGAACTGGTGCAAAATGTCGAATAGCTCTGACCAGCAACAGTTGGGAAAGCTGATCATTATCTCGGGGCCGTCAGGCTCCGGAAAATCGACAATCGTGGCCAAATTGATCGAGACTTGCCCTCTTCCCCTCGAACTGAGCGTCTCGGCCACGACTCGACCTCCCCGGCCCGGGGAGATTCACGGCAAACAGTATTGGTTTCTAAGCCCGGAGGAATTCCAGCAGAAACGCTCACAAGGCGAATTCCTTGAATGCAAAGAGGTCTTCGGTCGTGGGTTCTGGTACGGAACCTTGAAAAAAGCCGTTTCGTCTGGTCTTTCCGCAGGAAAATGGATAATCTTGGAGATCGACGTCCAAGGGGCACTTGCCGTCCTGGACTACGACCCGAAAGTAATTACGATCTTCATCGATCCAGGGTCGATGGAGCAGCTCGAGCGGCGATTGAGGGATCGGGGAACCGAGACCGAAGAAGCCATCGAGAGACGCTTGCAGGTGGCTCGTGAGGAAATGGGACTTAAAGACCACTACCGACACAGTGTTACAAACGACATACTAGAGGACACCGTGTCGCAAGTTTGCCGGTTGTTATGCCAATACGATACTAGGCCGAATCAGGCATCCTGACGGATCTGTGATCTTCGAACGATTTACCAAAACTTTTTTCAAACACGAGGCGTGCTGATGCTCGAAGAGCTCAAAGAAGAAGCGATTGTCAATAAAGTCGGGGGCAGATTCAAACTCTCGACCCTGATCCAAAAGCGCCTCGTGCAACTCAACCGAGGCGGCCGCCCCTTGGTCGATCTGCATTCGGACGACAAAATGGAGATCGTTATACAAGAAATTTTGCAAGACAAGATCTACCTGACCACCACAGGTGAGCTGAAGATCTTCGGTGAAACCACCGAGCAAGGAGACCTGTTGGATTTGGATGCCGGCGATCTGTAAAGGTCTTTCGGTAGCCACCTCTGGCAGCCATCATGACGCACAAGAAACGGATCGTCGTGGGAATTTCCGGAGGCATCGCAGCTTATAAATCCGCGATGCTCGTGAGCCAGTTGGTTCAGTCCGGGCACGTTGTCTCGGTGGTCATGACCCAGTCGGCCACCAAGTTCGTCTCCCCAGCCACCTTCTCGGCCCTTACGGGAACTCCAGCGGTCATCGATCCGATGGATCCAAAGTATCCGCTCGGGCCTCATATCGAACTTGCTCAAAACTGCAATCTCATGATTGTGGCTCCTGCGACGGCTCGGGTGATCGCATCTTGCGCGCTGGGGTTGGCCGATGATCTTCTTTCGACCCTCTATCTCAATATGGAATGTCCCATCGTCTTTGCACCGGCAATGAGCGCCCCGATGTGGGAAAAACCCGCCGTGCAGAGGAACGTCAAACAACTCCATAGCGACGGAGTGCATCTGGTCGGGCCCGAATCCGGTTGGCTCTCATGCCGACGAATCGGATTTGGCAGGATGAGCCAACCCGAGGCGATCCTACAAGCATGCAAGCCTTGGTTGGAGTAAGCGATTCGTGGCCCATATCGTTATCACTTCAGGACCTACCAGACAATATCTGGATCCTGTTCGCTACCTAACCAACGCATCGAGCGGACGTATGGGGGTCTCGCTGGCCCAAGCCGCTTTGGATTTGGGGCATCAAGTAACGGTCATCTCAGGTCCTGTTTCGCTCGATTATCCCTCCGAGGCCAAGGTTCTTTGGGTGACGACCACCCAAGAGATGCTCGATGCAACGCGCATCGCTTTCTCGACAGCAGATGGATTGATCGGGGCAGCAGCACCTTGCGATTACATGCCTGAAGCCGTTGGAACTAGCAAACTCCAAAAGACCGGAAACGATATCACGATCCACCTGAAGGAAACCCCTGATATTGTCGCTACCCTGGCGGCCAACAAATCGCCCAAACAATGGGTCGTTGCCTTCGCCTTGGAAACCGAAGACGTCCGCTTTCGAGCGATTGTCAAACTCAGTCGAAAAGCCTGTGACATGATCGTATCCAACAGTGCCCAAGCCATGAATTCAGATGAGAATAACGTCGAAGTCATCCTCAAGGGTGGAACGGTACTGGATCAACTCTACGGTCCCAAGCCCCTGGTTGCTGCAGGGATCTTGCGCCTTATCGATAAACATTTAATCGCCCCTTGTGCAAACACTTGATTATCCAATCCATGCTTCCTTCGTTGCATCACGATTATCCAGGCCTGCCGTCGTTAGACGATCCACTCGATATGCTCGTGGTCGCTCCCCATCCTGATGATGCGGAATTGGGGATGGGTGGAACGATCCTCAAGATGATCCAAAGAGGTTCTAAGGTCGGGATCTTGGATCTGACCAACGGTGAACCTACTCCTTATGGCTCGATTGAAAAACGAGCAGCGGAAACCCTCGAAGCCTCCAGGCACCTTGGGGTGACCTGGAGATACAACTTGGGATTGCCCAACCGTTTTCTCGAAGCGAGCTTGGAGAATCGAGCCAAACTCGCCGGAGTCTTTCGGCTTGCTCGCCCCCGCTGGGTCTTTGCACCCTACTGGCTCGATGCGCATCCGGATCATGTCGCGGCGACCGAGTTGGTCGAGGCCGCACGATTCTGGAGCAAGTTAACCAAATGCGACTTGCCCGGAAAACCATTTCACCCACAACGTGTCTTCTACTACTACTGCATCCATCTGAAGCATATCCCGCAACCAGCTTGGATCATGGATATCAGTTCGCAATGGCAAGCCAAACACGACTCGATCATGGCTTACCATAGCCAATTCGTCGAAGGCAAGCAGCACGCCGAAACTCCCTTCATCGAGCAATTGCGAGAGCAGTCGGCCACTTGGGGTAAGGCGATCGGTGTTCGCTACGGTGAACCGTTTGCATCGAAAGAACCCATCGGTCTAAACGATCTTGCGAATCTCATTTAACCTTTTGCACGGTGAGCAAGGCTCTACTCCATGCGGTCTAATCGCAGAGAATTCTTGAAAGCCTTGTCGCTGGGAGCAAGCGGCGTGACTCTTGCCGGTTGTTTGCCAAATCGAGATCTCAAGCAAGAAACTCGATCGGACAATCCCGATGCGATCCAAGTCGTTGCAACCACCGGTATGGTGGCCGATATGGTGCGCAGCATCGGAGGCGATGCGATTCGACTCACACAGTTGATCCCCGCCGGAGTCGATCCCCATCTGTACAAACCGATCCGAGACGATGTCGTGGCAATCGTCCTCTCCGAAATTGTCTTTTACAACGGCCTGAAGCTCGAGGGACGGATGGCCGATGTGCTCAGTAGCCCGGCCAAGTCCGATCGCTTGCACGTGGCACTCTCCGACGCACTGGATCCAAAGGAACTCATCGGCGAGCCAGGCACCGATGCAGTCGATCCCCACATTTGGATGAACATCGCGCTTTGGAGCAAAACACTGCCGAGGATACAACAAGCTCTCTCGAAGCGATTGCCCAAATACCAAGACCGCTTCTTGAAAGCCGCAGACATTCTGGCCAATCAACTTGCCGAGCTCGATCAGTACGGAAAAGCCGCCATAGAAAGGATCCCTGATCGACAAAGGATCTTGATCTCATCGCATGACGCATTCCAGTATTTTGGACGCCATTACGGGCTACGCGTCGAGGGCGTCCAAGGTATCTCAACAGCCTCAGAAGCCGGTTTGCAAAGGATCCCCGAGCTGATCGATCTGATAGGGAAGAATTCGGTGCCGGCAGTCTTCAAAGAGTCCAGTGTCGCCGGCAAGATGATCGATGCGGTGATCGAAGGTGCGGCAAGCCGAGGGCTCAAGTTAAACGTAGGCCCCGAACTCTACTCCGATGCCCTCGGCCCAGCAGGCTCCCGAGCGGATACTTATATGGGAATGATGAAGCATAATTTCGATGCGGTTGCCCAAGCTCTTTCGGCAAACCAACATCAACCTTAAAGAGTCTCGAAGGGTAGAACTCCTACGGGCAGAGCCGCTAAGGCAGAGCCTCGTCAAAGAATCGGAGCCAGTTTCCATAGAAGACCGATTGCACCTGCTGCTCGCTAAAGCCCCGTGCAAGGAGCATCGAGACAAGCTTCTGGACATCGCGATACTTGTTCAAATCTGCCGGCGTCTGCTCGTATCCATACCCACCGTCCAAATCGGTTCCGATCCCAACATGAGCAACCGACCCGTTGGCTAAATCCCGAACGTGGCAGATCTGATCGACCGCCACCTCAAGCGTTGCCTCATTCTTGGACAAGCCCCGAACATAACCGTTTTGCATCATGATGATGTCCAAGGCGACACCGAGTACCCCTCCTCTATCGATAACCGCTTTGATCTGATCGTCACTGAACTGCCGCTGCCAATCACAGATGGCCCTTGCATTTTGATGGCTCGCATGGATCTTACCACCAAATCGTTCGATCACCTGCCAAAACGCAACGTCCGATAGATGGGTTACATCGATGGTGATCCCAAGTTGCTCGCAGTGCTTCAGAAGTTCGATCGCATCGAGCGACAATCCTACCTCACTTCGCGTCCCTCCCCCGTAGCGATTGGTTCCGTAATGCGTCAGTCCCAGTGCGCGCAAGCCCGCTTCATGGAATTCGTAGATCGTATCGGGCGTGAGCACCGGGTCGGCTCCCTCCATCGTCAAAATAAAACCCAGCGGCACTCGATCCTCGATTTTGGATTTCGACGCGCTAGTGACTCCAACGGCCTCCAGCGCTTGCTCGCTTTGCGTGTAACGATCCCAGTGGGAACGCAGGTCGCTCTTTGTCTTGAGCATCTTCAGATAGCCCGCCCGCTCCATCGCACGATAATAAGCCAAATGGGCATGAGCCATCGCATAACAAGTCTGCGGCGAGGTCCAACCAAAGGAATGGTCGATGGGCTGTTCCTGTCTTGCTAAAAGTGTGGTCAAGCAAACTGGAACCTGGGCGATTCTCAATTCGGGAAACGAAAGCGTGTTGTGGCGACGCCCCTTATCGGTCATCTGCAAGGCCGTTTCCTGGGCCCGGATGTCATCGACACTCTGACGCAAGTCCCGATTCCAGTCGACTCCGTTGAGGGCTAAATCCAAATGAGCGTCAAATATCCACATCGCAAAAGACCTTTCATCCAACAACAGCCAAGCAACTCACTGGGCAAATCTCACTGGGTAATTCTCATTGGGCAAACCGATCAAAGACCTCTTGGGAAACCCAAATCGGTAAGATAGGACGGAACGACACGGCCACGGCGATCGCATCCGATGGTCGTGCATCGACATCGATCGTCTCGCCGTTGCGAATCAAACGCAAAACCGCATAGAAAATGTCGTCCTCAAAGTTGTTAATCACTACCGAATCGACCTTGGCCCCGAGCGATTGAGCAACGCCTGAAATCAAATCATGCGTCAAGGGGCGAGGTGGTCGCTCTGCATGCGTTACCCGCAAGTCGATATTGGTCGCCTCAAAAAAACCGATGACGATCGGAAACTGCCGATCTCCATCGACTTCTTTCAAATAGATTAACTGCTTGTCGGTCAAATCGTTCTTGACGATCCTTGCAAGCTGCACGTGAACAAGATCTGCCATGGGCTCTTTCTACGGTACAAGTTCGAATTGCAATAGCCTATACGATAATCCGAAAATGCACCGGAGTGAACCGCAGCCCCCGGGCTATTTCTTGGCTGCAAGCGCGTCGCGAATCTCTCTTAACAGAACGATATCTTCGGTCGGCTCTGCGGGCGGCTCCTGTGCCTTGGCATTATCAAACCTCGCCTTGGCCGCATTGATCGCCTTGACAAACAAGAAGATCGCAAGGGCGATGAGCAAAAAGTCAACCACTGTCTCGATGAACGGACCGTACTTGAGAATCGGGTAATCCTGAACGAGCATCTCCGGCTTACCCGCCGCATCCTTGACGATCTCTCCAGTCTTGGCATCCAACTTCGGTAACTCTGTCCGAATCTTATAAGCCCAATCGGCAAAGTTCACACCGAACTTCGATGTCAGCAAATTCAAGGGAGGCATGATCAAATTGCTGACCAAGGAATTGACAATCTTGGTAAACGCGGTGCCAATGACAACACCAACGGCCAAATCAATCACGTTGCCCCTAAGCGCAAATGCCTTGAATTCCTGTGCTAAGTTTGATACCAGTCCCATAAGAAGTGCTCCTACGAATTCCTCTTGTCCTAAACCTATAAACTCAATGCCTCCAAAGCTCCTCGTAATTACTAGGAGGCTCGTCGTTGGACTGCAATACGAATCAAACCAGACCGACGAGCAACCCCGCTTCGCTGCCGCCCATGCAAAAGCCACCGAGCAATGCTAGCATCCACGCAGGGAAACACCGGCCATCTAGCTCCGCCTAGACTGAGTATAAGGAGCCTGGCTTTGCTAAAAAGCAGCTTAAGTAAAACTTCTCTTTGGCAAACCCACCCTAACTTGATTTGCCCTCGGTGGATTTGATACATAAGGGAGTCATGACCAGGCCACCCAAAACACGATTCTTCTTGCACGAAGCGACCCGAAAGCGCTTGGTCCGCTTGATCCTGCTTATGACCGCAGTTCTTCCATCGATTCTTCTTGGACTTGCGACCGTCTTGTATTGGTCCCCTTTTTACCAAGTGCGACTTAAAAAAGATTGGGAGTCGCGAGTGACTGCCAACCTCGGAGTGCGCGTTGTCGCTGGCCAGTTTCGCTTGCTTGCTCCCGGCCAGTTCGTCGCCAAGGACGTGGTCCTCTTTCACCCCGAGACCGATGCTCCGATGGCCAAGGTTCGGCAAGTTGCTGGGCTGATCAAAAAAGAGGGATGGTCGCTGGTGCTCGATGAACCGAGGCTCGATGCAAGCCAACTTGAAGCGACCCTGGTCCTGCTTCATGACGGATTTCTCTGCAAACCGCAAACCCGAGAACGCATGCTGGCGATCTCCGTCCCGCACGGCCTGGAAGTTCACCAGGCAACGGGTGTAACCCAACTGGGCCAAGTCGAAATTCTGATGAAGCCTACCGAGAATCGATCGTCGATCGTCTCGAAGTTTGCCTATGCCGACCAAGCCTTTGGAGATATTCAAATCCAGGTTGTCCGCGATCATACGCCGGGGAATCTTTCGACGAAGATCGAAGTCCGTAGCCCCAAAACGTGGATCGCTTGCTCGAACTTTGTCCAGCGACTGCCCGTCTTGAAATCCTTAGGCAACTCGGCCCAATTCAAAGGGGTCTTCAAAGCGCAATGGAGTCCCGAGGGTTGGGATGCGATCGTACAAGGCGAGGTCGATCGCGTGGAGTTTGCCGAGCTGACTTCCCCGGTAGGCTCCCCGTTCAAGGGACTCGGTGCAATTTCGCTCAACCAATTGAATTTGAGCGACGGCCAGATCCTCTATGCCCAAGGCAAATTGGATTGCCAACAAGGAAACTTGCAGACCGAATGGATTAAGAAAGCTGCACAATGGCTAGAGCTTCCGTCGAAGTGGGATTCGCAGTTGGCAGAGAACCAATCGATCGACGCGCTTTCGGTTGCCTTCGAGCTCAGTCCCGAAGGACTGCGGATGCATGGCCAATTACCCGGTCCGAGCCAATGGCCACCGGTGGCGCTGAAGCTTGGTCAAGCCACGCTGTGCACTCCAAAAGTCGCTGTGCCGCTAACAAACCTAGTGGCAGCTTTGCAAGCTGTCCCGGGGCTTGAAACTCCTGGCCAAGGCTCCGTGGATCTCAATGCCATGCACTTGGCATCGATCTTGCCATGGCCTAATAGTGGCTCGGCGGAAGCAGACCCAAAGGCCGGTCAGCGGGTCGATCGACTCTCGAAGTACCAGAGCGACCTCGAGGGCTCGATCCGATGAAGCCGAGGGCTATATTAGAAAAAAGAGTAATGCGAAGAACAAAAGCATTGGTTTTTTCAAATAAAGCGGTTTTTTCGTCCCGTATCCTGCTTTCCCACACCCAAAATGGTCTCGGATCGCCTTTTCCGAAATGCTATTTTTCGCGACAATGATAACTTGGTAAAAGAAATCGCCTGGGAAGAATTTGTCGGAAGAATTTGTCGACAGAATTCCTCGGAAGCAATCATCAACTCGCACTTTACCCCCCTCCAATCAACGAACAACAAAGCCTATGTCGGATGCAAAACTCCTCGGTGAAGCGGATCCTTCGGTGCTCGTAGCATCTGGACAAGTAGAAGCGCCTATCGATGTGGATCCGGCTGAAACCAGCGAGTGGCTGGGGTCTTTGGATTACGTCGCGAAGATCAAAGGATCCGAACGCGTTCGGTATTTGGTCAAGGCTCTCGAGAACCGTGCGCGTCGCGATGGCATCGAAATCCCCATCGAGACGACCACACCTTACGTCAACACGATCCCGGCCTCCAAACAACCCGCCTATCCGGGCAACCGAGAATTCGAACGTCGCATCAAGAGTATTATTCGCTGGAATGCCATGGCGATGGTGGTTCGAGCCAATAAAAAGAACAAGGGCCAAGGTGGCCACATCAGCACCTTCGCCAGCAGCGCGACCCTCTACGAAGTCGCATTCAATCATTTCTTTCGAGGCCGAGGCGAATCAGGTTATCAAGGAGATTTGGTTTACTTCCAAGGGCACGCATCGCCCGGGATGTACTCAAGAGCCTTTGTCGAAGGTCGATTGCCGATCGAGAAACTCGAGAACTTCCGCCGCGAACTCCAGCCCGCAGGTGGATTGTCGAGTTATCCTCACCCATGGCTCATGCCTGATTTCTGGGAATACCCCACGGTCTCGATGGGTCTTGGTCCAATCATGGCGATCTACCAAGCTCGCTTCAATGAATACCTCAACGACCGTGGTCTGAAGGACACTCGGGGGCGCAAGGTATGGGCCTTCTTGGGTGACGGTGAATGCGATGAGCCCGAGACACTCGGTGCAATTACGCTGGCTTCCCGCGAGAAACTCGACAACTTGATCTTCGTCGTCAACTGCAACCTCCAGCGACTCGATGGTCCGGTTCGAGGCAACGGCAAGATCATCCAAGAACTCGAAGCGGTCTTTCGCGGTGCAGGCTGGAACGTCATCAAAGTCGTTTGGGGCAGCGACTGGGATCCGCTTCTTGAAAAAGACGAGTCGGGTTTACTGGCCCAACGCATGACCGAAGTCGTCGATGGCCAATACCAAAAGTATGTCGGAATGCCCGGCTCGTACATCCGCGAACACTTCTTTGGTAAGTACCCCGAACTGCTCAAGTTAGTCGAGAATTATTCGGACGAAAAACTAGAGAAACTCAATCGTGGCGGACACGATCCGGAGAAGGTCTTTGCAGCTTACAAGGCTGCCGTCGAGCACAAAGGACAACCGACGGTGATCTTGGCCAAGACCATCAAGGGCTATGGATTGGGCGAAGCTGGCGAGGGCCGCAACATCGCTCACAATCAAAAGGAAATGAATGAGAAGGAACTCCTCGAGTTCCGCTCCCGTTTCGGAATACCCATCTCGGACGATCAGGTGGCCAATGCACCGTTTTATAAGCCGCCCGAAACGAGCATGGAGATCAAGTACCTCAAAGAGAAACGGGCTGCTTTGGGCGGGTCGCTCCCGAGTCGACCAACGCAACATCCGACAACACAAACCCCGTCGCTCGATGACTATCGCAAGTTCATGGGTGTGCAGCTTGACAACAAGTCCATCTCGACGACCCAAGGCTTTGTTCGCCTGCTGGGTCGACTGGTGAAAGATCCCAAGATCGGTGCGAACATCGTCCCAATCGTTCCGGACGAATCCCGAACCTTCGGCATGGAAGGCATGTTCAAAGAGATCGGAATCTATGCTCATGCCGGTCAGCTTTACGAACCGATCGACTCGGGCTCGATCGCTTACTACAAAGAAGCCAAAGATGGTCAGATCCTCGAAGAGGGGATCACCGAGTGTGGATCGATGTCGAGTTTCGTTGCCGCCGGGACGGCTTATTCGGCCCACGGCATCAACATGATCCCGTTCTACATCTACTACTCGATGTTCGGATTCCAACGCGTTGGCGATTCGATTTGGGCGGCCGCAGATATGCGAGCCAAGGGCTTCCTCATCGGAGGTACTGCCGGACGGACAACGCTCAATGGCGAAGGCTTGCAACACCAAGATGGCCACAGCCACCTTAATGCGATGGCCTTCCCAACCGTGCGAGCCTACGACCCTGCTTGGGCTTACGAAACGGTCGTAATCGTCCTCGATGGCATGCGTCGGCTCTACCAAGAAAACGAGACGGCGATCTACTACATCACCGTCCACAACGAAGACTATGAAATGCCTGCTATGCCCGCAGGTGTGGAAGATGGGATCATCAAAGGGATCTACAAGTTCACTTCGGTCGAAGCCAGCGCATCGAAGTCCCGAGTCCAACTTTTCGGATCCGGAGCTATCCTGCGCCACGTCATCGAAGCTGCGAAAATACTTGCCGACAAGTACAACGTATCGAGCGATGTTTGGAGCGTCACAAGCTACACTCAACTGCGTCGTGAAGCCCAATCGATCGAGCGTTGGAACATGCTCCACCCGGATCAGCCCGCCAAGAAGAGCTACATTCAAACCGTGCTCGAAGGTGTCCAAGGGCCGATCATTTCCGCAAGCGACAACGTGCGTGCCGTCGGCGAACAACTCATGCCCTACCTGCAACAAGACTACTACGTGCTCGGTTGCGACGGCATGGGTCGAAGCGAAACCAGGCCGGCCCTTCGAAGACACTTCGAGGTCGATGCGGCTTCGGTCGTCATCGCAACCTTGTACCGACTCAGCAAGTCCGGCGTCGTCTCTGGCAAAGAAGTTGCCCAAGCGATCCGCGATTTGGACTACGATCCTGAAAAGCAAAATCCCCTGTTCGCTTAACCAGCCCGGCTTGGAGCACAGCACTCCAGGCAAGCAACTGACCAGCCTGAACCATGGCTACAGAAATCAAATTGCCAAGCTTGGGCGAAGGTGTTGAATCCGGAGATGTGCTCGAGATCTATGTGAAGGTCGGCGATGTGGTCAAGATCGAGCAGTCGCTGCTCGAACTCGAAACCGACAAAGCCACCGTCGCGGTTCCTAGCCCGCTTGCGGGCAAAATCCTCAGCATTTCGATCAAAGAGGGGGAAACCGTCAAGGTCGGGCAAGTCATCGGCACGATCGAAGCCACCGGGGCTCCTGCAAGCCCGGCGGCTCCTAGCAAGCCAGAACCTAGCAAGCCAGAACCCAGCAAGCCAGCCCCAGTTGCACCGGCTCCTGTGGCTAGCGCTCCGGTCGCCCCTGTCGCACCGCCGGTTACCAAGCCTATTGCTCCTGCTCCAACACCAGTAGCACCTCCAAAACCTATTGCACCTGTTGCGTCTGTCGTCAGCGCGGTGTCCAGTGCATCGGTAGCAGAGGTTTCCGAAGATGTGATTCCCGCCGGACCTGCCGTCCGTCGCTTCGCACGCGAGGTCGGAGTCGACCTATCGGGCGTCAGCGGGTCAGGTGACCATGGACGAATCACCCGCGAAGATGTGTTGTCGATCGTTCGACATCAAGGACAAGCAGCGGCGACCAAGCCGGTTGCAAGTCCACAGCCAAGCTCACAGGCAAGTGCACCGACAGCGGCCGTTGCAGAGTCGCCCGCCAAAGCTGCAGCGTCCAAGGGAATCGAAAAACCCGGCACTCCAGCAACCGATGCGTACGGCCCGATTCGCGTCGATCGGATGACCAAGATCCGAAAGACGATCGCCAACCAGATGGACAAATCCTGGTCGACGGTTCCACGCGTCGTTAACTTTGACGATGCCGATGTCACCGAACTTGAAGCCTTCAGGCAATCGAGCAAGGACGATTATGCATCGCGGGGTATCAAGCTTACGACGATGCCGTTTTTGATCAAAGCCGTCGCCACAGCGCTCCGTCATCATGGTGCACTTAACGCCGTGATCGATACCGAGAACGATCAGATCATCTACAAAGACTACGTCAATTTGGGGATCGCCATCGATACCGATCGTGGACTGGTGGTTCCAACCCTCAAGAATGCCGATCGCATGTCGATTCCCGATATCGCTTATGCACTCGCTGAGCTATCGAATCGGGTGCGGAACAATAATTTCGCAGTCAGCGACCTGCGAGGTGGAACTTTCACGATCAGCAACCTTGGGGCCATCGGGGGCACCTATTCGACCCCGATCGTCAATGTGCCAGAGGTAGCCATTTTGCTCGTTGGGCGTTCTCGCAAGTTACCGATGGTCATGCCTGATGATACGATCAAGCCGCGTTTGATGATGCCGCTGAGTTTGGCTTATGATCACCGATTGGTCGATGGGGCAACGGCAGCTCGGTTCCTCAACGACATCATCGCTTATTTGGAAGCTCCCAGTCGCTTGTTGCTGGCCATTTAAGCTAGAGCATCCGATTCAATCAACCGTCCTTAGGCGAGGAAAGTAAATGAACATCACTGCGTTCATGGAGAAGCACTTCCGTCATTACAATGCACGGGAGACATTGTCGGCTGCGAGGGCTTATAAGAGCTTCATCGAGAAAGACAACGGAGCGATGATGGTATCGCTCGCAGGGGCCATGAGCACCGCAGAGCTCGGCATTTCGCTCGCTGAGATGATTCGCAAAGGTAAAATCCATGCGATTTCTTGCACGGCAGCGAATCTCGAAGAGGATCTCTTTAATCTCTTCGCGCACAATGAGTACAAAGTGATCGACAATTGGCGAGCGCTGAGCACTCAGGACGAGGTCGATTTGAGGGATCGCGGTTACAACCGCGTGACCGATACTTGTATCCCTGAGACCGTCATGATGCACATGCAGGATCGGTTGGTAAAGTATTGGAAAGACGCAGCCGCCAAAGGCGAACAGTATTTTCCTTATGAGTACATGTTCCGCATTTTGGACGACAAAGATTTGGTCAAGCATTATCAAGTACCGCCAGAGCACTCCTGGATGATCGCTGCCAAAGAGGCCAAGATTCCGATTTATTCGCCTGGGATCGAGGACAGTACTCTAGGAAATATGTTTGCTGCGCGGGTAATGGATGGCACGGTCAAAAGCCACTCGGCTCTCAAAAGCGGTACGCAGCAGATGGAGCATTTGGCCCGTTGGTACAAAAAGTTGGCAACGGAGCGTCCGATAGGTTTTTTCCAAATCGGCGGAGGTATCGCGGGTGACTTTGCCATCTGTGCAGTACCGATGTGGATTCAAGATTTGGGTGAGGAAGATATCCGCAGGTGGTCTTATTTCTCGCAGATCAGTGATGCAGAGACCAGTTATGGGGGGTACAGTGGAGCGGTTCCGAATGAGAAGATCACTTGGAATAAACTCGATCCGGAGTGTCCCAAGTTCATGATCCACAGCGACGCGACGATCGTCGCACCGCTGATTTTCGCTTACGTGCTCGGTCAGTAATTTTTAAACCGCTGATGAACACTCATGAACGCTGATGCAGCGCGCAAGACGATGCTTAGATTTGCACCGTTAGCCGACTAGCGCCAGCGTCGGGCAGTGACCGTAAACGCTACAGCGCAATCGATCATGTTCATGGGGTCTTAACTCCTTTCAAACCGCTTGGCCCCCTTTCGCCACCGGGGCTTTGAACACTCATGAACGCTGATGCAGCGCGCAAGACGATGCTTAGATTTGCGCCGTTAGCCGACTAGCGCCAGCGTCGGGCAGAGACCGTACACGGCATAGCGCAATCGATCATGTTGATGGGGTCTTAACTCCTTTCAAACCGCTTGGCCCCCTTTCGCCACCGGGGCTTTGAACACTCATAAACGCTGAT
>JAJTFC010000032.1 GCA_021298315.1 Planctomycetaceae bacterium | reverse complement strand
GCCGACACGCATGGCGGGGCAGCCATCGGTTTTACGAGCTTTCCATTCTCTTACACCTACCGGGACTATGTCATCGGTGCAATACAGCAAGACCTCCCGTTGGATCAATTCATCCTTGAACAGATCGCTGCGGATCAACTGGATTTGCCCGAGAACGACCCAAAGCTTGCGGCATTGGGATTCCTAACCGTCGGAATGCAGTTTCGGAACTATCACGATACGATCGACGACCGGATCGATGTCATCACGCGCGGCCTAATGGGACTGACGGTGACCTGTGCTCGCTGCCACGATCACAAATTCGATGCTATCCCAACGGCCGATTACTATGCACTGGTGGCTGCCATCGCCCCGAGCAATCCTCCTGAGACACTCCCTGTGATCGGGCAAGCCCCCGATGCCAACGCGCAGCGAGAGTACGAAAAGCAGTTGACCGTTTTGACCGATCGGCATCAGCAATTTGCTCGCGAGCAAAACGAAGTCATGCGAAGTCGGCTTCGTATGCAAGTTGGACTCTACTTGGCCGAGATCGCCAAAGGTGCCGTAGAAGCAGATCTGGCGACCGCCTTCTTATCCTATCGAACCGACGAAGTTCGGCCGGCGATTGTCAATCGGTGGCTGAAGTACCTCGCTGAGCTTAGCCAAGACGACCCGGTCTTTCACGTCTGGTTCCAAGCCCGATCCTGGGGCCAGATCAGCGAAGATCAATTCGCCACGAAACGTGATGAATTGGTCGCAAAGCTTAACGGTGAACTAGAAGCGGCCGGATTCAAACCCGAAAGTTTCCACAAGCTCTCTGGCGACCCACCCAAGTGGAACCCATTGCTTTTGGAAGCGGTCTCGCAAAAGAAGCCAAAATCGATTTTGGAGCTAGCGAATCTTTACGGAGAAGTCTTTGGCCAGGAGCACAAACAGTGGCTTACGGCATTGGTGGAAACGGCGCTCGAAGCTGTTCCGGGCGCAACGGTCAAACCCGACGATCACCCCGAACATCAAACGATCAACAGCCCCTCGCATCGACAACTGCGGCACCATCTCTATGGGCCAGATACCCCATTTGATCTTCCTGAAAACGAAGCTTCGAAACTGACGAATCGTACCATCGCCGACATGATCAATGGCAAGCGAGGTGCAATCCACCAACTGAACCTTGCCTCACCTGGCGCTCCGCCTCGGGCGATGGTCTTGAAAGAGAACTCAAAACCCCAGGAGCAGAACATTTATCTACGAGGTAATCCGCTCTCGAGGGGATCGGTCGTTGAGCCGGGTTTCCTGACGGCACTTCGTCGCAACAACCACTCACAAACTTTCGAGGATGGCAAGCGACGTTTTGGGTTGGCTCGGGCTGTGATATCTGACGACAACCCGCTGACGAGCCGAGTCATTGTCAATTGGGTTTGGCAACAGCATTTCGGAGTAGGGCTTGTACGAACCCCCGATGATTTTGGAACGCGAGGCCAACCCCCGACCCATCCAGAACTGCTTGATTTCCTGGCCAATGAATTTCGCAAGAATGGATGGTCGCTTCGTTGGCTGCACCAACAAATTTTAGCGACAAAAGTATACCGCCAGGCTTGTATTGAAGATCCCCGCAGCCGTCAATTGGATCCCGAGAATCGTTTGCTTTGGCGTATGCCTAGAAGACGGCTGGACTTTGAAGCCATGCGGGACGCAATGCTTTGGATTTCAGGAGAGTTGGACCTGGCCCAAGGTGGCCGACCTGTGGACTTCGAAGCCAACCCGACAGCCACTCGACGTAGCATCTACGGGTTTGTTAACCGCGATATCGTATCGCCCCTGATGAGCACCTTCGATGTAGCAAACCCGAACGCTTGTACGGCCAAACGCCCCGAGACCACCGTACCCCAGCAAACCCTCTTTGCTCTTAACAGCGAGTTTATCCAAGACCGTGCTGCCAAGATCGCTTCGGCAACGAAGAAGGATGCTACCCAAAGCAAGACCGATAGAATTTCCGAACTTTTCCAAAGGATCCTTGGACGCAGGCCCAATGCCGATGAAGAGCAGTTGGCTCTGAAGTTCATCGACGAGTCCAGTCAGGCGAGCATCGAAGGCCAAGCAACCGATTCGGAAAAGGGATGGACTCAATTGGCCCACGCCCTGTTGGCTTCGAACGAATTTACTTTTATCGATTAAACACCCATCGACCTTCAGGATCATCGCCATGAATCCACTGCAATCCAATTCATCGATGCCTAGGAGGCATTGGATGCGAAACTGCGGGATGGGCTTTGGCTCATTGGCCCTTTCAAGCATGCTCGCCTCTTCCTCGCGGGGACTAGCCCAAGATGACTTGCCAAACCTTGCAACCCAAGGTGCCTTGCCGCTGCATTTTCCGGCGAAGGCCAAGCATGTGATCCATGTGTTTTTAAATGGAGGGGTATCGCAAGTCGATACGTTTGATCCCAAGCCTGAGTTGACCAAAAGAGCCGGCCAGATACTCCCGTATGAGAACCTCAAGACCGAGCGCAAGACCGGAGTGGCACTACCATCGCCGTTTGCCTTTGAGCAGCATGGCCAAAGCGGGATTCCCGTCAGCGATTTGTTTCCCAAGCTTGCCAAATGCGTCGACGAGATGACCGTCATTCGTTCGATGTATGCCGAACTACCCAGCCATGAATTGTCGCTAATGCTCATGAACACTGGGGATCAGCGATTGGTGCGACCGAGCCTTGGCTCTTGGCTGACGTGGGGGATGGGAACGGTCAACGAGAACCTTCCCGCATTCGTCGCCCTGTGTCCTGGAGGTTTACCCGTAGGAGGTGCTGGGAACTGGCGAAGCGCCTTTTTGCCTGGAGCTTATCAAGGCACACGGGTCGATACCTCCAAGAGCGATACGTCGAAACTGATCGATCATTTGCAGAACAAGCGGTTGTCGGCAAGCGAGCAGTCCAAGCAATTCGAACTCTTGCAGCAACTCAACGACAAACACTTGGAACAACGCCCGGGGGAAGCAGCAATCGAGGCGCGGCGCAAATCCTTCGAACTAGCCTTTCGCATGCAGACCGAGGCAAGCGAAGCTTTTGATATCTCCAAGGAGCCCGAGCATATTTTGAATCTTTATGGCCAAGGCCCACAGAATCGGCAGTTGCTCATCGCAAGGAGGCTCGTCGAGCGAGGGGTAAGGTTCGTGCAGACATGGCACGGTGAGATGCAACCTTGGGATAGCCATTCAAACATTCAGCAAGAGCATCGCAAGGTGGCCAACGAGTGCGATTCCGGTTTGGCTGCATTGATTATCGATCTCAAAGAGCGAGGGTTGCTCGATGAGACATTGGTTTTGTGCACAGGTGAGTTTGGCAGGACTCCGACTGTCGAGATGGGACAAGACGGAGGTGGGGCTAGTCAGGGCCGAGACCACAACCACTGGGGATTTTCATTGTGGATGGCCGGTGGAGGGGTCAAGCGGGGGATGGTCTATGGAGCGACCGATGAGTTTGGTTTCAAGGCAGTGGAGAATCCAGTATCGATCCATGATCTGCATGCCACGATCTTGCAATTGATGGGTTACGACCACCAGCGGATGACGTTCCGGTATGCCGGACGCGATTTCCGACTGACAGATGTGCATGGAAATGTCGTCCAGGATATTTTGGCCTGATCCGTCCGATCCGTCTGATCCGTCTGATCCGTCTGATCCGTCTGATCCGTCTGATCCAATCGGAGAACCATCAACAGTACATCGATGCGATCCGGGCGCATTCATGCACGGTCATTGCGTGAATATCGACGATGTCATTGACATCTGGCGCGTAACCGCCGGCCATGGCCACTGCGATTGGGATCCCCCGCTCGGTAAGCACATCCAAAACGAAGCGATCTCGCATCCGCAACCCCTCCTTGCTCAGCGCCAAGCGTCCGAGCCGATCTCCAACAAAGGGGTCTGCACCGGCAAGATAAATCGCTAGATCGTAAGGCGCTGCGGACATGACTTGTGCAAGCCCTTGTTCGAGCTGGGCCAGATAAGCCATATCGCCAGTCCCTTCCTGCAGATCGACATCCAAATGGCTGGGGTGTTTACGCGAAGGAAAGTTTTTGGCGCAGTGGATCGAAAAAGTAAAGACATTCGAATCCTCGCCTAATATCTCCGCTGTTCCATTCCCTTGGTGTACATCGCAGTCGATCACGCAGGCGCGTTGGATAAGCCCCTCATTGAGCAGCGTGCGGATCGTCACTGCCGAATCGTTGAAGACGCAGTAGCCCTCCCCTGCCCCACGCATCGCATGATGGGTTCCCCCTGCAAGATTCACTGCGATCCCTTCGCGTAGCGCCACGCGTGCTGCGGCCAAGGTGGCTCCAGAGCTGCGGCAGGAACGCTCGACCATTTCAGCCGACCACGGAAAACCGATCCGCTTGAGCTCCTTGTCCGTAAGTTCTCCTTGGACGACTCGCTGGACATAATCGTGGTCATGTGCAAGGCTCAGCTGCTGGATCGTTGCTGCGGGTGGTTCGAGGAATACATCCCCATAATGAACAGGGCTTGCGATCAATCGATCCCGTAAACGCCGGTATTTGCTCATCGGAAAGCGGTGGCCTTCGGGAAGCGGCAAGACAAATCGATCGGTGAAGTATATTTTCAACGCTCTCCCCTGATGTATACTCGCGATGGAAACATTTGAAACGAAAGCCCCTGGCCCGACGAGAGTCGCTATGCGTCATCCCTTCATGGACTCACTGAACTATTCTATCTTGGCAAGACCGCTGATGTTTTGCTTGACTCTTTGTTTGTTGATTGGACTTGTAACGAGCACTCCGGGGTTTGGTCAAGATCCGACGGGCAAACCCTACGTTGAGTTTACCGCCCGAGCCAGTAGCATCGATCCTCGCACCAAAGCTTATCCTGAGATCGATTTCTTTCTCGAAAAGGACGGTAAGCCGGCTGATATGCAGCACGCTTGCCGTCCAAGCAAAGCGGGTTCCAAGGGCAAGCTCTCCAAGGGAAAGCTCGTCGTATGGCTTATGGGGCACAGTCCTGAGCTTTTTCATTTCCTGGCCGACGAAGGCTTCCACGTCTTGAGGGTGCATTATGCCAACGGTTGGTTCAATCGTTTTGGAAAAGAGCCACCGCCTGAGGATCGAACCACGCTAGGAAAAATTCGCTTAGAAGCCGCAACCGGCGAGGACTTTAGCGATCTGGTGGCGATCGATAAGCCCGATGGTGTTCAAGAAAGAGTGCGTCAGTTTCTGCTATGGCTCGGTGAAAATGACCCCCAGGGTGGCTGGGGGCAGTTCTTGCAAGAATCGATCGATGGCAAGTCGTCGAAGTCAAACGCGCAGGTCGATTGGCAACGAGTCATCGTTTCGGGAGCTTCTCACGGAGCGACCACTTCTGCGAGATTCGCTCTGCATCAACGGGTCGATCGGGTGGTCATGTTCTGTGGCCCCCGAGACCAGTACGAGGTATGGCAAGGGCTCGATTCGGCCACACCCAAAGAGCGTTTCTTTGGATTCTCCCACGTCCTTGATACCGGATGGAGCGGGGATCATTATTGTCGAAGCTGGGAGTTGCTGGGATTGCAAGCTTTTGGCCCGATCGTCAACGTCGACCAGCAGCAGGCCCCTTATTCCAACACGCGTCGGCTCATTAGCGATGCCGATGTCGGCCAAGACGAAAAGCGGGCTCACAGTTGCGTAACTCCGGGGAAAGCCGCCATTCGCAAGAGCGACGGAAAGTACCTCCACGAAAGTGTCTGGAGATACCTTTTTACCCACCCGGTCGAGTCGGTCGGCCAGCCGACGCCAAACGATCCAGACTGCCAAAGAGAATTGCGTCCGAAATAGCGACAGCAGCGAACCGTTTTTTACCCATAGCGTACAATACGCACATCGTTTGCACATGCGTGCAGGAATCAAGTTGCCACCCAAGCTAGGAAAACTCGCTATGAAAATCTCGAAATGGATCGCACTGTCCTTGGTTTTGAGCGTCCCGGTCTGGGTGGGATGCGATGCTCCGAAAAAGGGAGGATCTAAGCAAGCTGCCGGTGCCAAGAGTTCTGCTCATGATCACGACCATGATCACGACCACGATCATGGGCACGATCATGGGCACGATCATGGGCACGACCACTCCGATGGCAAATCGGCCAAGAAGGACGATCATGCTGGGCATGACCATCCCGAGCATGGCCCTAATGGAGGTCACATCGCCCACTTTGATACCAACGCGACCACTCACTTTGAATGGGCTCACGACGAAGAGAAACAAACCTTGACCGTTTACTTCGAAGAACTCGTCAGTGGCGGGAACAAAATCGATTCGGTCGAAGTCGTCGTGACCTCCAGCGGCCAAGAGAAGAAGTTCAAACTCGAACCGCTTGAGTCAGCGAAAATCGCCGGATCGATCTTCCAGGTCAAAGACCAAGAGCTCTTGACCCTTGTCGGTGCAAGTGGCCAAGACGAGAAGGGTGTCCAAGCTCGATTGGTTGCCAAAATCGACGGCAAGGAAGAGAAGCTCCTGCTGATCGATCATCACCATCACCACTAAGAACCCGCAGGGCGGGAAAACCGACAGCGTGTTTGAACCCATCGAAATGGATCTGCCTCCGGAGGTGACTCCGGAGGCTGTTTTTTCCAAGCTATCGAAGTTGCCTGGTTGCATCTGGTTCGATAGCGCCTTGCGCAACGATCCACGAAGCCGTTTTAGCTTCCTTGCGGCGGATCCTATCGATGTTTTTTCGATCGATGAGCCCATCGCTGATCCACTTGCCTCCGTCGAACGATGGATTTCTAAATATAAAACATTCGCACGAACAGAAGTACCCTTTCAAGGTGGCTTGGCAGGGATGCTCAGCTATGAGTTTGGAGGGTGTTTCGAAAAGATCCCGCAAGCTCTCCACAACGAACTGGGTGTTCCGATCTGTTGGCTCGGAATCTACGATGTGGTCTTTGCTTGGGAGCACCGACAAGGAACCGAGCCTGACCGAGGCTGGGTCTTTTCCCAAGGCTTCGGTTCCCTAACGCAGCCGGTTGCCTCCGATTCGGATCGGGCAACAAGAGCGCGGCAACGAATCGAGTGGTTCATGAAACTCCTCGATGACAAGACCGCTGTGGTTGAGTCACAAGCTCGCGCTGCAAGTGTTCATGCCATGGCGCATGGACTGCGGGCTGAGCAATTCGAAACCCGACTCGGAGGAGGCTGGCTTGGAAATTTCGATAGCAATGGTTATCGCCAAGCCGTCGAGAGAACACGTCAGTACATCTTGGCCGGGGATGTCTTTCAAGTAAACCTATCCCAGCGACTCCTTTGTCCTCAGCGCTGCAGCGCAAGCGAACTTGTCATGCGTCTGAGGCAAGTTAATCCGGCGCCTTTTGCAGCCTATCTCGATGTCGGTGACGCTCAGATCGTCAGCGCATCACCGGAACGATTTATCCAAGTCAAAGATCGATGGATCGAAACCAGACCGATCAAAGGAACACGTCGCAGAAGCGGTGATCCTCTAAAGGATCAGCAACTGGCCGAGGAACTCATGCATTCTCAGAAAGATCGCTCCGAGAACATCATGATCGTCGACCTCCTGCGAAACGACTTATCCAGGATTTGCGAAGTCGACTCGTTATCGGTAGATCGCCTTTGCGAGATTGAAACGTTTCCTTTCCTTTTGCATATGGTCAGCAGTATTCGCGGACGTCTCAAAGAGAACGTCTCTTTGAGCCAACTCATGGCCGCGA
Source organism: Planctomycetaceae bacterium (assembly GCA_021298315.1). GTDB lineage: Bacteria > Planctomycetota > Planctomycetia > Pirellulales > Pirellulaceae > JBKCUI01. The sequence continues at coordinate 28,293 of JAJTFC010000032.1, read as the reverse complement.
TCTTCCCAGGCGGTAGTATCACGGGAGCACCGAAGATCCGAGCCATGGAAATCATCGCCGAGATTGAACCCACCGTGCGAGGGCCCTATTGCGGCTGCTTGGGCTATATCTCGACCAACGGAGACATGGACTGGAACATTCTCATTCGAACACTCACTTGCTCGCACGGTTGGTGGCAATTCCAAGTCGGTGGTGGGATTGTCGCCGATAGCCAGCCAGAACAAGAGGAGGAGGAGACTTGGACAAAAGCTGCTGGGATTGTCGCAGCCATCAGGGATTCGCTCCCGAATTCTTAAACCCACCAAAAGGGGGTTTTTCGATTCTGTTAGAACTTATGTCCTTTACCCAGTAGACCACAGCGACCCTGCCGATTATCCTTTTCGATTCTCCTCCCCTTGTCGTTATCTTCCTTTTCTGCACCGTCCATTCGCCCATCGTTAGACCATGCCTGAAGCCAAGCATAAGGGGATCACTAGGATTGATTACGAAGGGCTCAGCACCCGTGGTTGGATGGTGCGATTGACGCGCCAAGGCAAACGCCAACAGCGATTCTTCAATGATCGACAGTACGGAGGAAAGTCCAAGTCGTTGCAGGCTGCGAAAGCCTGCTACACCAAACTGGTCAAGGAATCTCCAAGCGTCCAAACGGCTAAGGGGCGCAAGACCCATCGCAACACCACCGGTAAAGTCGGCGTTCATCAGGTCAAGAACGTTGACCCTCGATGGAAGAACGCTGAATCCTACGCCTACTGCGCATCATGGATCGATTCCAAAGGCAAACGGTGCAAGGTGAGTTTCGCTTGGAACCGCTACACCAAAAAACACGCCTGGAACCTGGCTTGCCTAGCCCGCGAGCGAGAAATCAGCGATCGAGAAAGAGTCATCGAACTCTATGGGCCAAAGAAAATCAAGCCTAGGTAGTTCGCTTTACTTCGAATCGATGATCAGAGGAAAGTCCGCCGCCATCTCGGCAGGGATCCGCATCGGAGTCCCCCGTTTGTAATCGATAAACGCCCAATTGGTGTGAGCCACCGCAAGGAGCGTTTCTCGCATCGGAGCACTCGGATCGACAACTCCTTGCGCGTCGGCCAAGGGTGGATCCATACGAACCATCCGATAACGCCGAGTCGACGTCACCTTCTTCATGTCCGCAACCCATGTCTTGATGATCACTCTGTCTTGGGCAAATGCGGGTTGCAGGTACTCGATCTGATGAAGTCTTGCAACCCATCCGGCTCCGAGTTCCAAGTAGCGTTCAAGCGTCCAGCCTAATGCTGCCGAGTGAGCGTATGCTGCGTTTTGCATCCATTGCACATACACCACATTGTTGACATGCCCAAGTACATCGATGTCCGAATCGCGAACATCAATGATATGTTCAAATACCGAATCCATCACAAAACCCTAATCCGTGCAGTCCTTGAGCAAATGAAACAGGCTCCGCCAAGTCTTGCCACTGCCAGTCGAGAGCGACAGGGCGCAGGAACGAGCATTGGTATAACCTTCCTGGCAATCGGCTTGCTGCATCTGTGGACCGACCTCCTTGGTGGCGCTTCGAACCAGCCCCGGTAGTTCAAATCCTCGATCCCCACCCATTCCACAACACTTCCCTTCGTGAGGCTGCAGAACCTTGTCGCTGCAAGCTGCAGCGACTTTGACCATCGCATCTCCCCATCCAAACTTCTGATTCGAGCAAACCGAATGGATGGCGGTGATCCCCTTTCTCCGCTTGATCGTCAATTTGGGCAACAGCGACTCTGCAAACACGGATGAATCGAGGATCGTGATCTTCTGGAGCTGTTCGCGTCGGACGGGATCCAAATCAGCAAGCCCCTGAGAGATAAACGCGGTGCAGGACCCAAGATCCATCACGATGGGTCTGGCCCCCCGATCGCTCCATAGCCACATCGCATCGATCAACTCCGATTGCTTTGCGACTGCCGATTCTAAGAAGCCTTTCGAGGAAAAGGCTTGTCCGCAGCATCGTCCTACGGAGTCTTTGGGAATGGCCAATCTCACTCCCGCCCGATGCGCGACGGTCACGAGCGCCGCAGAGGTTCCGTGCATCATGCGGGACATACAAGTCGGCCAGTACACAAGATCGCATTGATCGAGTGTAGCTAACATCGACTTGTCAATCGATTCGTTCTGACCCTCGAGCCCTTGATGCCAATGAGGAAAGCCTGCGAAGACCGAGGACAAACCACGCGTCAGACCCGCCATAGCATTGCCCCCGATGATCGAAGCGGCAGTACGGCCAAGGGACAAGCTCACTCCAACGGCTCGCTCAGCCAGAGCGAACGAAGATGCCACTTGGGCTGCGACTTTCTTAGCCCCCGGAGTGACGGTCTCTCGACGCAACTGCTTGATGAGTTCACCGGTGTTGATCGCAACTGGACAATCCATGGCGCACAGTCCATCGGTCGCGCAAGACTGCTTGCCTGCAAACTCATAGTCGATATCCAACTGCTTGGCCAATTCACTTCGGCCCTGGGCAACAAGCCGCTGCCTAGCCCTTCGCAAAACGATCCGTTGCCTGGGTGATAGGGTAAAGTCGCGACTCGGACAACGCGGTTCGCAAGCTCCGCACTCGACACACTTATCGACGACATCTTCAACGACCGGCAGATCCTTGATGTTCTCCAAGTGCAACTTGGGCTTGGACGTTAGAATCACGTCGGGATTGAGCAACCCATCTGGATCGACGGCATGTTTGAGCCGCCGCATGAGTTCTACTGCCTCGGTGCCCCACTCGGTCTGGACAAAAGGTGCCATGTTGCGACCAGTCCCATGCTCGGATTTGAGCGCACCATCGAAACGATGCACTACCAAATCGACCATATCGTCGATCAACCTTGCGTACTTTTCAGTATCCTTCGGACTTGCCATCGGCTGGGAGATGACAAAGTGCAGGTTTCCGTCCTTGGCGTGCCCAAAGATGATCCCGTTGGCGTACTGGTGCTTGCGGAACATCGACTGGAGTTCGATGATCGCATCGGCGAGTCGAGGAAGTGGGAAGTTGATATCTTCGAGGATTGCCGCTTCGCCCCGAGCTCGCATGGCTGCCACGGCCGGATACATCCCTTTACGCAACTTCCAAAGATTCGCTTGCTCTTTTTTATTCTCCGTGAAAACGATTGGACTCAGCGGCCTAAGATGGGGTTCGCACCGCGAGCGAAAGTTGTCGAGCTTCGCAGCGAGCGACTCTTTATCAGCCGCTTGGAATTCGAAGAGCAGGCCCATGAGCTTTTGATGCTGCGTAAGCCTCACAGGCAATTCGGCTGGGGCACCTTCAAGGTTTCGAATCGATTCAAGACTCGCTCGATCCATGAACTCAACAGCATCGGCTTGGATATCGATCAGCTCCGGGATGATATCGCAAGCGCTGTGTGCATCTGCGAAAAACGCGAGCGTTGTCGCTTTCTCGGGCAAATCGGGCAACGTCCGCAGGACTGCTTGGCTGATGAATGCTAAAGTTCCTTCGGCTCCGATAAGCAGGTGGCTGAAAATCTCCAGTGGCTCCTGATAATCGACGAATGCGTTAAGCGAGTACCCAACCGTGTTCTTTTGCTGGTACTTGCGGCGAATCTTGTCGAGCAAACTCGGGTTTCCAAGAATCGCTTCGCGGATCGCAAGCAGCTGGTTGCACAACTGCGCTTTCTCAGTCCGAAATCGAACCGCCTCTGAGCTTTGGCTCGTGTCCCAAACCGACCCATCCGGGAGAATGAATCGGATCGATTCGAGGGTGTGATACGCGTTGTTGACCACTCCGCAGCACATGCCGCTGGAATTGTTCGAGAGCATCCCGCCGATCATGGCTGAGTTGATACTCGATGGGTCCGGTCCGATCTTCCGCCCATACGATTTCAAGTGGGCATTGACCAAGCCTCCGATGGCACCTGGTTGAACCCGAACCCGTTGTCCGCCGTCGAGCGACTCGATACTACGCCAATGACGACCGATATCGACCAACCAACCATCGGTGATAGACTGCCCCGAGAGACTCGTCCCACCTGCTCTGAAGCAGACCGGCACTCGCTTGATCTTCGAGGCTGCAAGGATCGCCTGGATCTCCTGCTCGGTCCTTGGCTGCATGACCGCCTGGGGTATGAGCAGGTAAGGACCTGCGTCGTTGGCGAAGGCATAGCGTTGCCATGCCTCGGTGAGGATATCCGTACAGGGCCGGTCGAGGTTCATGAGTTTTTAGCGGTCGAAGAACTTTTTGATCGCATAGAGGGTCGCGGCGCGTCCGGCTCGAGCGATCGATGTCGTCAGCGGAATCTCCTTCGGGCAGACCGCAACGCAGTTTTGGGCATTGCCGCAAGCTTGAATGCCTCCGGTGCCCGTGAGCGTTTCGAGTCTCTCTTTTTGAAGATTCTTGCCGACAGGGTGTGAGTTAAATAGCATCGCCTGCGAGATCGCATGTGGACCGATGAACTCGGACTCATATGCGGCTTTCTTGCGGGCATCGAAAGCCTCGTCGGTTTCACCAGGTTGGCGAAGGACTTCGACCTTGTTGAACTGCGGACAAGCTTCCAAACAGCAGCCACAGCTCATGCATTGGCTGAGCGGATAGTTTTGCTCTTGGTCTTCTCTAGGAATGCGTGGGCCTGCTCCCATGTCAAAGTAACTATCGACTGGAACCCAAGCTTGGACTCGTTTGAGCGAATGGAAGAGTCTCGATCGATCGACCATCAAATCTCGGACGACTGGAAACTTGGTCATCGGCTGAAGCTCGATTTCCTCGGAGTTGTCTTCCAGAAGTCGATCCACCAGGGCCGAGCAGCTTTGGCGGACTCGACCGTTGATGACCATCGTGCATGATCCGCAAACCTCTTCGAGACATCCGCAATCCCAAGCAACCGGAGGGACTTTTTTGCCGTCGATCGTCTGTGCTTGTGCAGCGATCTTTTGCAAAACACTAATAACGTTCATGTCCGGTTCGTAGTCGACTTGGTGCCTCTCCCAATAAGGAGGGGTGCCTGGACCGTCTTGACGCAACACTTTGACGTTGATCTTCGAGGGCTTTCTTGCCGAATTAGCTTCTGGACCTGGGGCAATCATGGTTTACCTTTCGGTGTTGACCTTTCGGTGGCAAATTGGTTTTGAACGATGTGTTGTTTAAGGTGTTTAATGAACGGTGGATTGTATTGGCTCGAGCGCGGTCGTCAGACCGCTCCGGCGAGTTGTTTGCTTTGTGGACGGGCTTGCTCGGACTGTTCCTGCTTGCCACAGCGGTTCTTCCAAACCTCCTCGATCACTTCGGCTCCTACCAACCCGTACAACCGAGGCCGTGGCTTTAGGAGCCTTGTGTCGATGTCTTCGTAAGTCAGTTCTGGCTCTTGGCCCTTCCAGGTACAGATCGAGGACTTGAGGTACTTGCGGGTGTTTTCCTCGAATGCATCGCACCATTTTTCCGCTTCCAGACGACGCTCTGTTGGGTCGGTAGCCGAGAGGCTTGGCATGCTGAAGTCGGGTTTGAAGTGGGCTCCACGGCACTCGTCTCGCATCAGCGCACCTTTGAGGATGCACTGTGCGACGGGAATCATGTCTTGAACCGATTTGGTGAAAATCACGTTTTGGTTTGTCCAGTTGCCAGCATCGGTAAGCGAGCATCGTTGGGCTCGCTCGACCATTGCAGAGACCTTTTCGTAAGCTTCGGTCAGTTGGTTGTTGTATCGAACAACCGTAGCGGCACGGGTCATGATATCGCCAAGCTCTTGATGGAGCACATAAGGGTTCTCGCCCGAACCCGATGCAGTCGAAAGAAGCTTTTTGTGACGAGCTTGATGCTGGGCCACTGCTCCTTCGAAGATGCTCTTGGGCAGATCCGCAGCGGCCTTGTTGCTCTTGATCCAATTGACGATACCCGGGCCGGTGAACAAGCCCGAGAAGATGCAGCTCAAGAGCGAGTTGGCGCCCAATCGATTTGCACCGTGGTATTGGTAATCGCATTCGCCAATCGCGTAGAGGCCAGGGATGTTGGTCGATTGGTTGCGAGGTGAACCGGGCAACAACCCACCTTCTCCGTTGGCTTCGTAATCCACCCACAATCCACCCATGCTGTAGTGAACAGCCGGGAAGATCTTCATCGGCTCGTCTCGTGGATCGACCCCTTGGAACTTCTCATAGATTTCAAGAATGCCACCGAGCTTGCGATCCAATTCGTGGCGAGGGATATGGGTAAGGTCCAGATAAACGCACATGCGTGTTGGATCGACCGAGAGGCCCTCGTTGACGCAGATGTTAAAGATTTCGCGCGTGGCGATATCGCGAGGTACGAGGTTTCCGTATTTGGGAAACCGTTCTTCGAGGAAAAAGTACCTCTCGGATTGCGGGATCTGTTTTGGTGGACGAGTATCGTTGGGCCGTCGAGGAACCCAGACGCGTCCACCTTCTCCACGCGCCGATTCGCTCATGAGCCGAAGCTTATCGGCACCCGGAATCGCGGTGGGGTGAACTTGAATAAACTCACCGTTGCCGTACTTGGCTCCAGCTTGGAAGCATCGGCTCGCAGCGCTACCGGTGCAAAAGACCGACATGGTCGAACGTCCATAGATCAACCCGCAACCGCCGGTGGCAACGACGACCGCGTCGGCTGGGAACGATCGAATCTCCATCGATACCATGTCTTGAGCCACGCCACCGACACAGCGTCCGTTATCGTCCAAAACCGGCCCTAGGAAATCCCAGAACTCGTATTTTTTGACCAAGCCTTCGACTTCCCAGCGTCGGACTTGTTCGTCCAGAGCATAAAGAAGTTGCTGGCCAGTGGTTGCTCCAGCGAAGGCTGTTCGTTTGTAGAGTGTTCCACCGAAGCGTCTGCGATCGATGTAACCTTCGGGGGTTCGGTTGAAGGTCACGCCGAGCCTATCCATCAGGTCGATGACCTTGGGAGCCCAGTAAGCCATCTCTTTGACGGGTGGTTGGTTTTGAAGGAAGTCACCGCCGTAGATCGTATCGTCGAAGTGGTTCCATTCGTTGTCCCCTTGCTGGCGCGTCTGATCGTTGACGCTGTTGATGCCGCCTTGGGCACACACGCTGTGGGACCGCTTAACGGGTGTCAAACTCAGCAGATCGACTGGGATGCCCAGTTCTGCAAGTTTCATCGTCGCTGAAAGCCCGGCTAGTCCGCCACCGACAACCAACACTCGATTGCTCGCCATTTTTCGCCCTACTAATGTTTTTGAGTTTTGAACAAGAGGAGATTGTTATCGTTTGAGTCAATTCAGTCCGAATGCACTTTGGCCGACGAGTCAGACCCATGTCCATCGGTTCGCTTGTGTTCGTTAGGGGCGATCATTCGACCCTCGACTCGGACTTTGTACATTTGATCTTCGATTTCTTTGGCACTTGCAGAGTCTGTCCGAGTGACTGCCACAAGCGAACTTAGGCCCGCAAGACCCAGCAGAACACCGAAGACGCTGCAGGCCAAGGTCGCTCGTTTTTGAGCCGTCGGAGAGACCCACACACCCCAGGTGATACCTGCAGTCCAGATGCCGTTGGCAAGGTGAAAAACGCAAGCAACTACGCCTATAAAGTAGAACAGTGGCCAGACGAACCCGAGGCTCTTCATGGCATCGGCAAGTGAACTGGCCGCATTGTAGGGACGGAACTGGGCCATCCCCAGCGGTTCGACGAATCCTAGCCACCAATCCCAATGGAACCATCCGTGAAGGTGTAGCACGTGGATAAAGATGAATGCAAAGGCGATATAACCGGTCATCCGTTGGAGCCAATAGCGCCTGTTGCTCGTGAATCGATAGTTCCTGAGGTTCGACTGTCCGCTTTGAGCGATCCAAACACCCACGATCGCGTGAAAGAGGATAGGCAGGAAGATAAATGTCCATTCAACCACGGGCAAAAAGGGGATGCTGTGGATCGCGAAAACCGCGTTTTGGAAGATATCAGGCCCGCCGCTGAGGCTCGAGTTGGTCAGCAAATGGACACACATGTAGGCACCGACGGGAGCCAATCCGCTTAGGGAGTGGAGCCGACGGATGAGAAAATCGTGTTTTTTGAGGAATCCCGAGAGGGATCCGGTCCCAGACGGGGCCGAGGATGGGGAAGCATTCATTCTTGATAATTTCTGCGGCTTAGGCGGATCGATCGGGGGGCTAGCAGACTCATCAGGCCCCAATGGAGCGATCTGAGTCCGGCGATTTCGAGGCGGGTGCATTCAAGCCATTTCACCCCAAAAAAGCCTATCTAAAAGTACTGTAGAGGATACAAGAGAATTAACCAATTACCAAGCCTTCGGGACTGCTATAACCCCTACAAACTGGGAAGTCCTGTGTCGCAGGCCTACCTAAGTCGTCCAAACGGCACGGGTTTTGACTCTAGGCTTCGATTTCGTTCAGTTTTTTGTGATTTCGTTGACATTGCCGACGATAACGAACTATACTCGGATCCCGATTGCCGGGCTTTGAACATTGCCCCAGCGATCCTGCATCGTAGCGTTTTACAAGCTCCTCGTTTCCTGGACTCCCAGACAGCGGTTGACTCATGACAAGACTCGGCCAAATCTTCACGTTGTTGCTCCTGATCCTAAGCGTCGCGTTCTTCGTCGCTTCGGTCGCCGTGAATGCATCCCACAAAGACCTTAGGAGTCAGGTAAAGAATTCTCAGGCTGAGCTTACCAAGCTCAACACGACGATCGATGAACTGAAGAAGGCTGCCGAGATTAACAAGACTCAGCTTTCCCAAGAGCAAGTTGCACGCCGCGTTTCGCTGGCTGCTCTTCAAACCCAACTCGACACCGAGAGGGAAAAGAACCAGCAAGCCAACACCCAGCTCAACGACTTGAACTCGAAAAATACGCAAGCTACGCAAAGTTTGGCGCAGACGCTGGCTGAACTCAAACGTATCACCAGCGAGAACGATCTGCTCAAGCAAGAGATCGACAAGATCATCACCGACCGAAATGCACAACGCCGCACGGTGATCAACCTGACGGACGATTTGAACACCCTCAAGAGCAAGAAGATCGACTTGGATGCGGAGATCAAGACGCTTCGCGAGCAGTCGACTTTGTACCAAGCTCTGGCCGATACCCGCGGTGCTGCACTTGCTGCTGCTGGGCTCAAGGATCCAGAGGATGTTCCTCCTAGCGATCTTAAAGGTGTCGTGTTGGCTGTCGGAGCAGACCAATCGGTCGAAGTCTCCGTGGGTCGTGACGATGGACTTCGCGCTGGCCATCAACTCGATATCTTCCGAAATGGATCCTATTTGGGTCGAATCGAGATTCGAACCATCGCTGATGACAAAGCCGTTGGCAAGATTCTGCCTAGCTATCGCAAGGGATTCATCCAGGCTGGCGACCGAGTCGCGTCGAAGGTTTACTAAACAAGTTCGTCCACCGAGTCTTTTTTTTCTCTTGTTGAACTAAGCATGTCTAAGCAACCGATCTCGGTCTACACGATGATGATGATTCTGGCCAACATCTTTATGTTGCTGGCGTGTATTTTCATGGCTGTCGAATACTTCGGTTGGGGAGGGGTTACAAGTGAGAAAGCCCCTAATGTGCAATGGATGCAAACACAAACAAAGGATTTTGTCGCCTAAGCCTCCGGTTTGTTTTTTTCTTGCTCGCCCTCTCTTGTGCGAGCTTTGGGGCAGGTCCGAGTCGCAAAGTCAGGCACGTTCTTTTTTACGACGGCCAAGCTCGCCAATACACCGTTTATCTGCCAACTTGTAGCAGCGACGAAGCACTTCCGGTCGTCTTTGCCTTTCATGGCGTGATGATGAACGGGCAGACCATGGCCGAAATGACCGATCTGCACGTGCTGGGCAATCGCTGCAAGTTCATCGTGGTGTATCCCGATGGGGATGGGCATGGCGTCTTTCGAACGTGGAACTCCGGAGGCCGTTCGGGCCGGCTCGATCGCATCGCTGAAGATGATGTGGGTTTGATTCGTTGCATCGTTGGCCAGTTGAAAAAGAGTTACAACATCGATTCCAAGCGGATCCATGCGACCGGGTTTTCCAACGGCGGGATGCTCTGCTATCGATTAGCGGTCGAGGCACCGGATCTGTTTGCTTCGATCGCACCCGTAGCAGGGACGCTTGCAGTATCGACCAAGCCAGCCAAGCGTTACGTACCGGCGTTGCATATCCATGGCACCGACGACAAAGTCGTGCCTTGGACAGGCCCGAATCTTAAGACGCCCAAGAATTTGGATTTCATGAGTGTTCCTCAGACGATCGGGGCTTGGAAGAAACTGCTTATCGATTGCAACGTTTCGGCGACGGACTCAGAAGTAGTTTGTCGTTTAGAAAGGTGGCCCGATCGCAAGCCTGATCAAACCAGGATTGAGATCGAGCGTTATACGTTGGATGAGAGTTCTCAGGAAACGGATTTGCAGTTTGTACGTGTTATCGGCGGTGGGCATACATGGCCCGGTGGCAAGAACCGCGAGTGGGTCGTGGGAGACACCTCCGAGGAGTTCAGTGCCAACGAGATGATGTGGGAGTTCTTTCAAAAGCATCCGATGCCTTAGGATAACCCAGAGCGTTTATCAGCGGTTCTTGGGTTCCGCATTAGCGAATATTAGTGTTCATTAGCGGTCTGAAACGGGGCGGATTTCGTTTTTGGATACCAAAATTCGATTAGCCCCAAGTGTTTTGGCGGTTTACCCAAGGCGTAACGGAGTGTAAATTTAGGTTCCAACACCTATCGGGGCTCATAGCTCAGTTGGATAGAGCAACGGATTTCTAATCCGTAGGTCGTAGGTTCGAATCCTACTGGGCCTGTTTCCCGAAGCGGCAATCACCAACCCGATCGGCCAAAACCAGAGTTGTTGTCGGAGACTCCTCCACCAGAGGATCCTCCTCCAAAACCGCCTCCGCCGAAGCTTCCTCCTCCGCCTCCGAAGCCCCCGCCACCTCCAAAACCACCTCCAAAACCACCGCCTGATCCAAAGATCGAACCGCCACTGGATGACGAGCCTCCACCAAAGATGATCGTTCCGGTTCGGGCCGCTTCGGCTGCCATCCGCTCGCGTCGCTGACGCTCAGCCCGCTGCTGTTCCTCGATCCGACGCTTTTGAACCTCCCGCTCGACACGCTGGATGGCAATCTGTGCCGCTTGGTTGGCCTGTCGCGATAGCTCAAGAACCGCGTTGTAATTCCCAGCTTGCAACTGCGACCGAGCCGACTCGAGTTGACGCACCCCAGGCGATCCATCGATTCGCAATCCCCAAGGCCCGGTCCAATGCTCGGCGTTGTATACCGATTCGGATGCGAGCTGGAACTCTTGCAAGGCCTCATTTCCGGCCCTGAGCTCTTCACTTAGCTTCTTCGAAACAATCGCTAGATCGGACTGGGCTTCGGCCGCTTTGCGTCCTACAGTGTGCCAATCGCCATGGATCTCCTCGATCTGCTGCTGGACGGCCAAGACCGCTTGCTCGAGCCCATCGACGCGGCGCACGGACTCTTTGGTCGCCGGTGAATCGGGAATGTTGTCTGTCCTAGACTGCTGAACATACTGCCTTGCAACCCCCCATTGTCGCACCGCACCATCGACGGCGCGCGAAGCCTCCGCATGTCCTTGATGGTCGGCCACGACCATCGCCTCAAGTTCAGCAATCCTCTTTTGAAAGTAGACCAAGACTTGAGCAAGCTCGAATGGATTGGTTCGCTGCGAGTTTTGACCGACCTGCGATCGAACCTCTCCCACATGCTGAGCAAATTCCTGAATCTGCCGTAGCGTCGGGATCATCACGAGTCGATCGTCTTGATAACCAAGCAATTTTTGAGCTGCAGCCACACATTGATCGAGAGTCTGTTGGTTCTCGACGACGCATCGTTCAAGATGCTGCAAGTGACCTTCGACTCGGACCAACCTACGGTCGATCTCGGCGATGATGGTACTGGCCTCTCGAACGGTACTAATGGCCCCTAGGACCTCTCCACGACTGTATTGGGCTTGCGCCTCGTCGTGCATCGTCGAAACCTGCTTGGCCATCGTCTCGGCTCGTTGCAAAAGCTGATTGGCAAGCGTGCCTCCAAGCTCAAGATCTTGCTGTTGCTGCTGCTGTGTCGCTGTGCCTTGCGCAACTTGTGAGTCGGCTAGAGGCTCGTCTTGCGCTGGCTGGTCCTGTGAACCTAGTGTGTGGGCGGGTTCAGCCCCGGGCTTGGACCAACTTCGGATGGGCTCCTCGATGATCGAATAAGCGAGTCTAAGTGCTGCAGGCGTGTAACTGGTCTCGACCTCACGGAGTGTCCCGAGCAACTTGCGGCAACGCTGGAGCATCCCATCCAAGCGGGACCGCTCAAGCTTGAGTGTCTGATCGAACTCCTTGACGGTTGATTTCGAGGCTTCCATCCAAGCCTTGGCTTTGTCGACTTCTGCTTCGCATCCAGCAAGGGCCGCGCGGCAAGCGTCGACTTTGCCCTGCAGAAGGAGAGTCGACGCGGCATCGAGATTCTTGCGGGCCATCGAGGCTGCATCATCGGGATTGAATCGACCCTCGACGAGAACTTGGCTCTCAGGCAACCGAAGAGTCTTCGAGAGATCCTCTCGGTTGGACTTGATGATCCCTGGTAGTTCTTGCAGTTTCGGTTGGGTTTGCTCTTGGAGATGTTTCGCAAGTTCCAAAGCTTGCTTGGCTTTCTCCAAGAGTGCCTCCATCGATTGACCGAAACTTTCGATCTCCGTTTCGATCGATTGTTTTGCAGCCAACTCGAAGAGTCGATCTGCATGGGCCGAGCGTTCGCTTAAATCCGCATCGATCCAATGCGTGGTGTAGCCCATGGACTTGAGTGAATCCGACAGTTTTCGCAATTCGGTAAAGTACTTGCCACGGTAATCGGCGATCATCGACCCGAGCTTGATCCCTTGCGAGAGCTTGCGAGACGCAAGGCTCACGGGTCCTTGCATTGCGCTGACGGCATCGTGATTTGAAAGCGATTCGGCCTGAGCAAGATCATTTTGAATCGATGGGATGAGGGTATCGAAGTATTTCGGGACTGGGAAAAAACTATCTTGGGCTAACTCCGAAAGCCGATGCTCCTGATTGACCATCTTCTGCAAGTCGCTTTGGCATCGATCGAGTTCATCGTTGACGCGTGTCAGAGAGTCATCGATCACCTTGAGGGAGTCGGTCGCTCGCAGCCTTTTGTTTTGGATGGCTTCAAAGATCTCGTCAAAGGTCATAACGACCTCTTCGGGGATTTCCTTGGGAACCTCTTCGCCCGTTTCGACGGCACGTTCTCTGAGGATCTCCATGACAATGCTCGGCATCCCGGTGGATTTGGTAAATTTCAATGGTTTGCCTGATAACTGTCGGATGCTTTCCTCATAAGCCGCCGCGCTAAAGTTGTTCTGGAGTTTGTCCCAGAATCCAGGTGGGTAGACCAAATCCTTAGCCTGACTGATCACTCGCCGAGCTTCTTTGGACATGATAAATAGGTCGTCGATATCCCCGAGGGTCCCTTCCCCCATGGATTTGGTTTTACCTGAATAACCTCGCTCTTTGATCCGCTCCCGCGAGCCGAGGAGATCTGCACTTTGGGTAAAGAGCTGGTCGAGGCCCTCGGTTTCTTTGGCGACCGCAGCCTCTCGCTCTTTGAGGTTTTCGACGGCACGGTCCATGGCGGGTTTACGTTTGCGATGGAAGTACCCAAGGATTCCGGCGATGATCGCGCTGAAGATACCGGTCGCATAGAGGAACGTGTTTCGTATCAGGCGATATCGGGCTTGCTGTTCGGCGATCCTTTTATTCTCCGCGACGACAAGCTCGTTACCCTCTCGGATGATCGGCTCAAATCCTCGAATGCTTTCGATGAGATCCAAATCCCCGTTTCGGAATTTTGCGTCAGCAAATTCCAGCTCGCTTCGGGTTTTGTTGACGACATCGCGAGTAACGTTGTTAGGAGCTTTGACCAATTCGGCGATTTGCCCTTCGATGTCCTTGCGGTGGTCTTGAAATCCTCGCACCGCTGCATAGCCGTTGAGGTACTGATCCAATTCGACTCCAAGTTGCCTGAGATTCGGCAGCGTACCATTTGCAGACTCCAGGTTGGTCTGTGCGGCTAATACGTCCAATCGGTTTTTCCAGTCGGCCAGAGGTGGGTTGGCCAGTTCTCCAGTTGCAGCGCTGTTGGTCTGGCGAAAGGCCTTGGCATCTTCTTGGACTTGATCGTAGACTTCCCGCAAGTGCGAGATCGCTTCGGTGGCACTTTGGAAATCTCGCTGCTGCTCTAACTCGAGGTTGCGAGCCGTCTCGGCTTCGGATTGGATCATCCGTTCAAGACGCTGATTGATCGATTTGACGGTGTCTCGCACCGCATCGAGCACGCGGCCACCGGATCGCATGGCGCGCAGGGCGGGTTGATCCAACTCGCCAAACCAGTGGGCTTCTCCGAGCCCACGGCGATCCTGTGCTTCGGAGCCAAAGTAACTGAACTTGCGATTCTTGAGCATCAAGACAAAGATCGCTCCATCGTTCTCATGGGTGACCGGATGGACCAACTCTCCGAACTTGGTCTGATTGCTCAGCCCCATACCTAAGGCAACTTCGACCGCATCGATTCCAAAGAGGGATCGACCATCGGCTGCAACGTAATATTCACCATCGGCGCTATCCAGAAGGACGATCGTCCAATGGGAGCCGTTTTCTGAGATCCAGGCTTCTAGATCTGCAAGTTGCTGACGGCTCGCTCCGATATCCCCTTTGACATACAAATGTCGATCGGGTGTCCAACTGCTGAGGACATCCTGAACCCGTTCGATTTGCGTGAAGCCCAATTGCGCGTAGCTCGATGAGCTGGCCGAGTCTTGGGCTATAGACTCGTTTGTCACGAGGGAACTTACGCTGCAAACCAAAGCCAACCATAGCGGAGCGATTCTCAGGATGGAATTCATCTTTTGACCAAAAATGGGACTGGTGAAAGTTGTTCGTTAGGTTGAAAGTTATCGATCCAAGGTAGCAAAGCGTCGAATACTCTCATGGAGCATTTGGGCCCATGGCTCGAGGAGTTCTTGGGCCATGCTCTCCTTGGGCGCATATAAGATACACACGATTTTCGAAACCGTCTTATCTATCTTGCCCGCCATCGAGTCCTTGACCGGGCTGCCTAGGGGTTTTTCCTCATTTTCGCCACCGCACACGACGATCAGATTTTCGAGTTCAAGCTCTTGGCCGACGGAGTTAAAAATATACCGTTCGTTGGGTTTTCCAAGTCGGATTGCAAGCCGCTCCTTAAAGGCATCCCGGTCGAGCATTGAAATCGGAACGCCCGCTCTGGCAGAGACAACGTTTAGGCAATCGACTGCAGGGTGAACTCTGGGGAATTTGGACTCATCGAGACACCTTACTAGATACTCTTGGGCCGGTTTGCTGCGACCAGAGGGTTTGTATCCACCTTTACGCAACAGGGCTCGAACAGCCTCGCGTCGAGCCTCCCATTGGGGCGTCGATTTTTCAGTGATTGCCAGTTGGCATTGCTGATCGACCCAAGCGTCGAACTCGGGGGTGCTGGGTTGATGGTCGAGTCGATCGACTTCGAAAACGGCCACTTGCAAGTAATCCACTTGGTTGTCAACGGTGATCATTGGGTATTGGTGGGTTTGGGGCATCGGGCCACAGGGGCTACTTGCCGATACAAAATCGGCTAAAGAGTGCATCGAGGATATCGTTGTTGGCGACTGTGCCAGCGACTTCTGCGATTTGTTCCAAGGCCAGTCGCAATTCGCTAGCGACGATCTCATCTCCTGCCGAATCGAGAGTTGCTTGCCGAGCGTGCGCAAGGCTATCGGCGGCTTGTGACAAAGCCGATTTGCATCGAGCGCCGGTCATTGGCACCACATCGATGCTCTGCTGTTGCCACTGCTTGACCGAGTCGACGATCGCTTTACGAAGTTCATCGAGCCCTTGTTTCGAGTGTACGCTGAGCAAGAAACTTCGCTCTACAGGAATAGACCAATGGTAATTTCTTTCGTGGGGTAAATCGACCTTGGTCCATGCTCCCCAGAGACGCGGGGCCATCGCGATGGGTTTGAGATTTGAGGTGTCTTGGACACTGCAACAAACGATGACTAGGTCGGCATTGTCGATGACCTCGGAGGTTTTCTGCTGGGCGATAGCACGCGGGCTAGAATCAAAGACATCTTCGATGCCTGCAGTATCGATCAGATCGATGGTCGTATCGTCCCAGCAGACGCGCGAGCGGACATAATCGCGAGTCGTGCCAGGTATAGGGCTGATGATCGACGCCTCCGAGCCGCTTAAGGCATTGACCAAAGAGCTTTTACCTGCGTTGGCAGGCCCGACGATGGCGACTTGAAACTCGACCCCTTGGCCTTGGCGCTTTTCGATCTGTTCTCGCAGTTGCGAGACTCTTTGCTCGGCCCTCTGGAGCCTTTCGATGATTTCATCTTCTTGGACAAATGCGATGTCTTCGTCAACGAAATCCAGGCCGGCTTCCAGATCTGCCAAGAGATTGATCAAATCGTGTCGCAGTTCTTTCAATGGAGTGGCCAGTCCACCTGCTAGTTGGGCCAAGGCGACTTGGAATTCGCGTTGCGAATGGGCGTGGATCAGTCCCAAAACAGCTTCGCATTGCGTCAGATCCATACGCCCGGCTAGGTACGCACGAAGGGTAAACTCGCCGGGTTTGGCCAGCCGAGCACCCGAATTTAAAACCCGTGTTTGAACTTGATCCAACAGGACCGGGGCTCCCAACAGGTGAAGTTCGGCAGCAGGCTCTCCGGTATAGCTACGATGATTTGGCCAATAGAAAACGCTTAAGGGGATTTCGCCCAGTTCGGGAAGATCGATGCAGGTTGTAAACCGCTTGGCATATCTGGTCGTCCCAAGGGTGTGGCTTAGGTCTGGAAAGAGCGAATCGAGGATATGCCGGGTTTTCAAGCCGCTGATGCGTACCGCTCCGCGCAGGGCACCATGCTGGCCCGAGCCGACGGTGCTGCCGGTGGCGATCGCCACAATGGTCGATTCGGTCTCGAATTGCACTGGCTAAACTCCGGTATTGGATCGATGAAATGAGTGGGATATCGTATCATGAAGCCCAATATTTCCGATTCCCTCGATGGTTTTTCTTTTGCCGAAACGACGTGCATGGCGGCCAAGCGATCCAAACCGAAACTTCTGCGAATCCTCCTGCAATGCAGCTTAGCATTGACCATGCCGTCGGCACTGGCTTTGGCACTGGCGATGCAAAGCCCTCTTGCCAATGCTCAGTCGGAGCCTTTTCCAGGACTTGGCATCCGGGCCATGACACAGGCCCCTGATGTGGTTTGGATAAAATCGCTGATCGATCTTCGAGCATCGGATCTGGCCGTGGAAGTTTGCCAAGTTCGACTCGATCGAAGCGTTCCTGAGTCGAACGCCCATGCTCAATGGCAGATGCTGCTGTTGCATGCCAAGACGGCACAGGGGCTTGAACAAGTCGATTGGAACGCGTCGGTGGATTCTTTGGAGTCGATCCTCGCGGAGGTTGCCAAGCTTGCTCGGGTCAAAGAGCAAAACACTAGCCCTCGCGGGCCTTGGGTCCGATGGAAGGAGCTTTGGTGCCGACGGTTGGTCAATCAGCACACCCTTGCTGCCTATCTTGCAGTCCCCGGTCGCAAGTCCCATCACAAATGGCTCTTGCAATCGATCCGTCGGGGGCTCGATGAGCTTGAGCGTCTTGAGCAGACGGTATCCAAGATGCAGCCGGATAAACCGCTTCTGACAAAGGCCCAGCGGGAACTCAAAGACAAGACGCTTCCCAACGAGATCACCGCAGGAGAGATCCTCGACTTACGAGGTCAGATCGAACTCCTGCGGGCGGATCTATTGTATCAGCAATCGCAGTGCTATCCGGTCCAAAGCGACGAGCAAATCGCGGCTGCAACGCAGATGCTCACCTCGATCGATCGAGCGAAAAATCAACTCCCGGCAACATGGACGCATCGCCCGCTACTTACCTTGGCCCAAAGCGAAGCGGAATTGCAACTCGGCCGACATGCGGCGGTACAAAAGAGTATGGGCGAGCTTTGGGACTTGCTCAGTAAGGATACAAATTCCGAGGCGCAATCTTGGCGAAATGCGGCTGCAAGTTTGGCGATCCGTTCGGCTCGGATCAGCGAACAATGGCCAACCGTCGAAGCTTGGTTTGCCAAGGCGGGGGGATGGGAGAACTCCCCCGAGTTGGCTTTGGAACATCTGGCGATGCTCGTCAAGCGAGAGCTGAATCGATCCGAAAGTCCAGAGAGTATCTTGAGATTGCGCAAAGGTATATCGGATCGTTTTGGTAGGTATTGGGAGCAGCGAGCCGATGCGATGTTGGTATCCAGTGGACTCATGAGCAATTCCCAAAGCAGTCGGACCGATTCAAGCAGTCCCGACACAAAGTCGATGGCATCCTTGGAGCTGTTTCGAATCCAGGCTCGCCAAGCCATCGCAGCGAATAATTTCGAGATGGCGATCGAAAAACTCCAGCAGGCGGAACTTGCCGCATCGAAGCTCGGTGCGACCCAAGAGGCATTTGCATTTGCGATGCAGGTAGCCGCACTGCTTGAGCAAACCGGCCAGCACAGCGCTGCGGCCGATGAGTTCTATCGAAGTGCGATCAGCTATCCTGAGTCCCCGAAGGCAGCTGCGGCAGCGATGATGTCCGCTTGGTTGATCCGCAATCCGGATCCGAAGCTTGATGCAGAATCGCAGCAATTGCGGCAAGCGACTTATCTGCAGCGGCTCAAGGAGACTGCGCTGAATTGGCCAGAGGCTCAGCAGTCATTCCAAGCGATTGATCTGCTTGAGATCCAACGTTTATCCTCCGGTGAACTAGTAAGCTTATTGGAATTCTGGAAAGAGTTCTTGCATAGAGCTTCCTCTGGAAACACCCAAGGGATCGAAAGGCGGGCACTTGGCCGGTTGCTGCTTGTTAGACTAGTGACGCAGGAGGATTGGTTGGAAAGACCCTTGCAAGAGAGTCCGTTGCTATCGAAATTGTCGACGGAATTGCAGGAAGCACTTCTGCAAAGAGCGACTTCCAAATCGGAGACGAGCCCAGACCAAGAGATCCGACCCGAGGCGCTCTCGGCTTGGTTTGATTCGCTCAAGCCCGATCGTCGTTGGGCCAACCCAAGTTCGATCGAGACGATTTCTTTCGAGGAAAGCGATCTTGTGGGAAGACTTGCCGATTCGTGGAATCGTTGCGAGGACGCTTGGCAAACCGGCAGGCTTACTCCGACGCAGCTTTCCGAGCTTGAGCAATTGCGAGAGTTATTGATGCAGAGGCTTGGCAGTCGAGTCGTTATTGCCGGAGGTCGACTCGATCGATTCATCGACCTGGTGCGACTTGAACTTGGATCAAGCGATTCTGAATTGCTCAAGCGTGGGCTTGAGGCGAGTATTTCCAAGGATCCGAAATCCTTGTGGTGGGTGTATCGTTCGGCCAGGACGATGCAGCGAATAAAAGGGCTTAGCGAAAAATCGCTTGGTTGGTACCGACAGATGGCAAGTGGCGTGGCGGCAGGTTCGGAGCCATGGCTGGAGGCTCGAGCACGGACGATCCAAGTCTTGGAGGCAGCCGGAGAGCAAACCAAAGCAAGGGAGCTTAGCGAATTGGTACTGGCTTCCTATCCGAACGTTTCGGTGCAGTGGAAGAGCCGTCTTATGGGTTCAGCATCGCGTTAGCCGCAGGGCGTAATGGAACAGCATCAGCGTTTATAAGAGTGTGTCAGCGGTCTGGTTTTACCATTAGCGTCCATGAGTGTTTATTAGCGGCGGGGTAATCTTAATTACCGAATATGCATGCTTAGAGAAAAAGGTGCTGTCGGATCGCGATGATCGATTGCGCTATGCCGTGTACGGTCACTGCCCGACGCTGGCGCTCGTCGGCTAACAACACTCTGGCCTGACTATCAAGAGGCGCCAGCAGCGAAACCTTTATTCAGCCGTGCCGTAGCATAGATAGATCGCAAGAGCGATTTGACAAAAGCTTACTCCTAGACCCACCGGATGGCCGAACTTTGCGCGACGTTGGGTCATCATGAAAATCACAAACAATACAAACGCAGTCCCGATTCCTTTGGCGATCAAAAAGTAGGTCACATCTGGGATCTTGTTACTGGGTATCTGATCCAATTGCATGAGCCATCGACCGATCGGATTGAGTTCCAATTGCTGAAGACTCTCCGCGTACCGGACCGTTAGGAGCATGTCGTAACAGGAGATCGCTCCAATGATCATCAAGTACACCGACAGCAGCAGGTTTGAAAATATCCGATTGGTCTCATGGCATCGGGAATTGGTTTGGATAACGCTCACTGTAGGGCTGAAGTTCATGATCTTGAATCCTAGAGAAACGCAAAGGTTCGATCTCAAATGCAACCGATCTGGTGTTCCGTGAATGCGTTTTTCGTGCCAAAGATTGCAGAGAGACTCGAAAAAATTTCAGCGGGAAATAATCCCCCCTTGGTTCTTCGCCAAGGTGATCTATTTCAAAAAGGGATTCGGTTGGCTGCTTAGATAAGATCTTTAACTGCGGTGGATTTGCGTTTGTTTTAAGCACCCATAGGGTCAGGAAGCAGGCAATTGTGGCGGATGGTAAGTTTGCTAGCAGGCTGGAATATTTGCTTGGAATCATCAAATTGCCCCATTTTGGACAGGTCTTTCTGTTGTTTGAACAACTATTGTTTGTACAATCATTTGGATGAAAAACTTAGACTTAGCCATCCAGTTCTTTCTTCAGATCGCGGTTATTCTAGGCGTTTGCCGGGTCGTTGGGCTTGTCGCCAAACGGTTCGGACAGCCTCAGGTTGTTGCCGAGATGATCGCAGGGGTACTTCTTGGGCCGTCCCTATTCGGACTCTTGGCCCCAGAACTTCAAAAGTCCCTATTTCCATGGGATCCTAAGCAGCAAGTCCGAGATACGTCGGCTTACCTTTTCCCTGCATCCCAACTAGGGCTTGCTCTGTACATGTTCATTGTCGGCTTGGAATTTCGAGTCGATATAGTTCGAAAGCACATCAAGAGTTCGATCGCGGTATCCGTTGCCGGGATGCTTGTGCCGTTTATCCTCGGCGGAGGACTCGGTTACCTGTTGCATGCTCGCGGGGGACTTTTTCCAGAGCAAACATCCGCAACAGAAGCCGCTTTATTTGTCGGTGCATCGATGTGCATTACTGCGTTTCCGATGCTTGCAAGGATTATTCACTTCAAGGGACTCAACGGGACGCTCATGGGGACAGTGGCTATCGGAGCCGGGGCGATCGATGATGCGGTTGCTTGGTGCTTGCTGGCTTTGGTGCTCGCGAGTTTCGATAGCGATATGACTCAAGCGATTCAGAGCATCGGAGGGGGGATTTGTTTCGTCGTCTTCGTGACGATGGTTCTGCGACCGATTCTATTGCGGTTTCGCAATGTTTTTTTAGATACCGAGAGCAAGCTTAGCGAGTCGGGTTTGGTCATCGCCTTGATGCTCATGTCGCTGGGTGCTTGGTTTACCGACTCAATTCACCTGCATGCTGTTTTTGGAGCATTTCTCGTAGGCACAGCGATCCCCCGAGGCTCGATTCATTCGGGAGTGGTCGATCGGATCCAACCGCTGACGGTGGCTCTCCTTTTACCTCTTTTTTTTACCTATTCGGGACTCAACACGCGTATTGGACTCTTGAACCAATGGTGGTTGCTGGGAGTCTGTGCAGCGATCCTTGTGGCAGCGATTCTCGGTAAATGGGCCGCTTGTACGGCGGCTGCCAAGCTATCGGGATTGAGCATGCGAGATGCAATGGGAATTGGCGTCCTGATGAACGCCCGAGGCTTAATGGAGCTGATCATCATCAACAAGGGGCTCGAACGAGGGATTATCTCGCAGGAGCTCTTTGCATGCCTGGTGATTATGGCCATCGTGACGACACTGATGGCCTCACCTTTGTTTGATCGGATGATCGCTACATCCAAGCCCCAGTAAGAAATTCATCATCGAGATCGGATGACTGATCCTGCTGGCTCTTGTCCTTCGACAGGCTAGCCCAGAACTCGATGGCTTGCTCATCCTCTGATTCGATCGGGAAGAGGGATGGGCCATAGAGTTCGGATTCATCGCTGAGGGTTGCCCAAGCGTTGGACTGACTTCCCGCTGCATTGAACAACACGGCTTGCTCGACAACTTGGGGTTCTGGAGCGGCAAGTAGACCGATCGCCAACTGGCTCGTGCCATCGACAATGTCTTGCTCCCCTTCACCGGATCCACTGTTGCCCGTGCCGTTGATGAAGTCGACGAGCGAAAGCACGTCGGTTGCATCCACGAATCCGTTGCCGTTGACATCGTAGAACGGAGGAGGCGGTGGAAGCTGTTCGACTGGAATCGATGCACCTTGCGAGTTCAGCAGGTTGATCACAAGCAGCACATCGATCGGCGAGACGAACGAGTCGTTGTTGACGTCGTACTTGTTGCTTGGGTTTTGGTAGAGCGAAGCGACGACTTGAACCGTCACGTTCGCGACGTTGCTCGATAGTCCATCGTTGTCGGAAACTGCGTAAGCAAAGGTTGCCGTGCCTGTGAATCCTGCTTGAGGAATGAACAGGATTCGACCATCGCTTTGAGCTACGGCGGTTCCGAAGTTCGGTGGGGTGACGATGTTGACGGTGCTACGATTGATCGTGCCATCGGTGTCGAAGTCATTGGCCAGAACATCGATGAGGATTTGCGTGTCACGCTTGGTGATCGCGGAATCTGGAACGGCAACCGGTGCTGTATTGACATTTACCGTCACGGTCGCTTCTTGGGAGTACTTGCCAAGAGAATCGCGGACGCGGTAGGTGAAGGTGTCTTGGCCACGGAAACCAGTTCTAGGTGTGTAGCGCACCGTACCCGAGGAGGTCGGAGCGACTGTACCATTGACTGGGAGTCGACCGATCTCGATCGAACCGATATCCAACGGCGTGTCGACATCGGTATCGTTGGCCAAAACCGGGAGGAGTTCCGAGACGTTAAACGGAACAGTAAACGTATCGTTATTGGCTACAGGAGCATCGTTAATACCGCTGACGGTGATCGAGACGGTAGCAACGTTGCTCAGTAGTCCTGCTGTGTCTTTAGCACGATAGGTGAAGGTGTCGACCAGGCTTTGACCGTCGACCATGGCCCGCAGCCGAGCCGATACGGTTGGGTTGTAGACCACCGAGCCATCGTTGCGAACCGTTACTGCTGCACCGAGTTCCGAGGTCGCTTGGAAGCTTGCCACACTCAGAGTGTCGTTGGGTAGATCTGGATCGGTATCGTTGGCCAGAACACCCGGAGCCGTCACATTGAGAATGGTGTGCTCGTCGGTGCTGTAGCTGTTATCGAGTGCAATCGGAGCATCGTTGATCGGATTGATGGTGATCGAGAATGTCTTGGACTGCGAACGATTCACATTCGGCGGAGTGCTCGGTCCGTTGTCGGTTGCGACGACCGAGACGATCGCCACGCCCGAGGCGTTTGGTGCAGGTGTAAACCGCAGCACACCGTTGGAATCGATCGTCGGTTGAGCCGTAAACAAGGCCGGCCTGTCGACACTCGTCGAGATGCTGACGGTTTGGTTAGCTTCATCCAAGGCTGTCGGCGGATTGCTATTCATGCCTTCGGCCGGGACGATGTCGGCAAGCACGAGACCTGTAAAGGCACCGGAGTCTTCATCGACGGAGATGTTCCTTGTGACGTTGAATCCTGGTGGATCGTTCACCGGAGTGACCGACAGGGTGAAGGTCGCCGCTTGCGATCGATTGTTATTCGGTGGTGGCGACGATGGGCCGCTATCGACAGCGACAACCACGATGCTTACCGACCCGTTGGCATCTTTGGCGAGCGTGAAGCTCAAGCGACCTGCGGCATCGACAGCAGGACGCACCGAGAACAAGGCATCGTTGCTGGTGGTCACCTCAAAGGATACCGTCTGAGCATTCGGACCGGTATTCTCGTCGGTTGCAGCCGGAGGTCCGGCCAGGATGTTCGTGGCCCAGGGTGCCAAGTAGGCTGCGGAATCTTCGAGCACCGTCACGTTTCCACCAGCGGTGAACTGAGGTGGATCATTGATCATCGTCGGTCACGACGTAGCGGATGAAGTCTTGGCCTACGAAATTCAATGGCGGGATGTAATCGAAGCGTACAATTCGACCATTGCTGAAGACTGGGATGACCACTCCACCACGAGAGGTGAGCTGTTCGATGTTGGTCATCCGAATCGTTTGACCTTCGGCAACTTCATCTGGAGGGCCTGGCAAATCGTTGGCCAAAACATCTGAGGTTTGTACGGTAACTCGAGCGTCTTCGAGCGTCGTCGCGAGGTATCCGGCTGAGATCGGTGGATCGTTCACTGGCAGGATGTTGACGGTAAAGACGCTTTCGATCGAGATGTTGGTGTTTGGAGCCGGAGACGACGCACCGTTGTCTCGGAGCCTTACACGAACGCGGGTGTCTTTACCCGAGTTGCTGTTGATGTCTTTGGCCGTTTGATAAACCAACGTGCCATCGACTCCAATGGTTGGCTGGACTGTAAAGGCGGTCGGATCAAACGCGACGACTTCGAAGGTCAGTTCTTGGTTCGATTCGTCTGCGGCAGTGACTGGTCCTGGTCGAATACCTGTAGCAAAGTTGGGTACCGATACGACACCTTGGTCTTCATCCGCAGTTGTCGACGATGGGATCGTAAATTCGGGAGCATCGTTGACCGGTCGGATGATGATCGAGAAGGTCGCATTCGGTCCGATGTTGTCATTGGGGAATGGACCTGGGCGACCGTTGTCGACCAAGTTGACGATGATGACAGCCGTTCCGTTTTGGTTCGGAGCGGTCACGAAGGTCAAATCGCCCGTTGGGGAAATACTCGGTTGGGTGCTGAAGAGTCCCGTGTTGGAGTTGAACGTGACGTTGAACGTCAGCGTCTGGGAAACTTCATCGATGGCTGTGGCTGGACCGGGTCGAACGTTGGTTGCGAATCCAACCACTCTGGTCGGTGTAACACCGGTGATCGATTCGTTGTCTTCGAGGATCGAGACAAGGGTCGTTGGGATCGTGTACTGAGGTTCATCGTTGATATCAGCAACGTTGAGAGTAAGGATCTTTTCTGTGGTCTCCGATGGTACGCCATTGTCGGTGGCGATCAATCGAATCCGAGTGTCCTTGAACAAGCTGTTGACATCGGGAGCCAATTGGAACGTCAGATCACCCGTACCGGTAACTAGAGGTTGCACTGCGAAAGCGGTCGGGTCGACAGCCACAGCGATGATATTGGTCGTCTGGTTCGATTCGTCTGTTGCGGTCAATGGACCAGGGCCGAGGTTGGTGATGAATCCTGGCAGGGTCAAGAACCCGTCGTCTTCTCGCATGTTGAACGAGTTGAAGGCCATGTCGAAGATCGGTGGATCGTTGATCTCTTTGACTCGGATGGTAAAGGTCTGAGTCGTCGAGCGATTGACGTTGGGCGCGGAATTCGAACCGTCGTCAAAGAGGCTGACTCGAACCAAGATCGGACCGGAGTTGAGAATGTTCACGTCGGGTGCGAGGTCATAGGTCAGCACACCGGTCGGAGAGATCCTCGGTTGACCAGAAGCACCATTGAACTTCGATGGATCCACGGCTTGGACATCGAAAGTCAAGGTTTGAGCAGGTACTCCGCTGACGAGTCCGAGTTCATCGATCGCAGTGAGTGGACCGGCCAAAATGTTCGTTACGAAATTATTGATCGGCGAGATTTCGAGGTCTTCGTCGATGCTGATGATCGGGTTTGGAATCGTAAAGAGCGGAGCATCGTTCACTGGGTTAACATTCAGTGTCACGGTGATCTCAGCCGAAGTGTTGACATCGGGAATGCCTGGGCGAGAGCCGGGAGCAGGGCCGTTGTCGACTGCTTGGACACGGATCAAGATCGGACCGGAGTTGACGTTGTTGACATCAGGCGCCAAGTCGTAGGTCAGCACACCCGTCGAGCTGATCGCAGGCTGTCCAGCAGAGCCGTTGAAGCGACTTGGATCGACTGCAGTGACCGTGAAGGTGACGGTTTGGGAAACCAGTTCATCTAACGCGGTCGCTGGACCAGGAAGGATGCCTGTGAGGAATCCGCTCAGCGGCGAATTCTCGAGGTCTTCGTTGATCGTGATTGTAGCATTGGGAACTGAGAATTCGGGTGCATCGTTGACGTCTTGGACGCTGATGGTGAATGTCTGTGGTGCGGAGACATTCACATCAGGAATGCCTGGACGAGAGCCCGCTGCGTTGCCGCTATCGACGGCGATGACTTCGACCAAGATCGGACCGGAGTTTTGGAGGTTGATGTTAGGTGCAAGGTCATAGCTCAGGGTGCCATCGGAAGTGATCTGTGGCTGAACACTAAATCGAGTCGGATCCAATGCGCGAACGTTGAAGCTAACGGTTTGCCCAGGCGTTGGAGGATTCAATCCAAGTTCATCGGTTGCCGATGGTGGGCCGGCAACGATGTTCGTTAGGAAGCCTGGGAGTGGCGAATTCTCAAGGTCTTCTTGGATCGCAATCGTCGGGTTAGGAATGGTGAAACTAGGAGCATCGTTGACATCCTGAACCAAAATGGTGAAGGTCTGTTCGATGGATCGATTCACGTCAGGGATACCTGGGCGATCGCCCGCAGCAGGCCCGTTATCGACGGCTACGACTCGAACCAAAATCGGTCCAGAGTTGAGCAAGTTCACATCGGGCGATAGATCGTAGGACAATTGCCCGGCTGTATTGATACTTGGTTGTCCTGCAACTCCGTTGAATCGCGTTGGATCCAAAGCGGTGACTTCGAACGAGACGGTTTGTCCAGGAGTTGGTGGATTGAGTCCCAGTTCGTCGGTGGCAGTCGGTGGGCCGGCGACGATGTTGGTGACGAAGCTTGCAACCGGGCTGACTTCGAGGTCTTCCAGGTTGTTGATCACTGGGTTTGGAATGGTGAACAACGGAGCATCGTTGACTTCGACTGGCAGGATGGTGAAGGTCTTGGGCGCCGAACGATTCTCGTCGGGTCGACCTGGTCGCGAGCCTGCTGCATTTCCGCTATCGATCGCGATGACTTCGACGAGGATCGGCGAAGAGTTCAGCGCGTTGACGTCGGTGTTGAGGGTGTAGGTCAATGTCCCACTAGCATTGATGGCCGGTTGACCTGCTGCGGTGAAGCGAGTTGGATCCAAGGCCGTGACTTGGAATCGCACGGTTTGTGCGGGAAGTCCAGTGACCAATCCGAGTTCATCGTCCGTGGTGGACTTGCCTGGGAAGATCAGGTTCAAAAACCCAGGTGCACTGACCGTTGCATCCTCGAGCGGTGTTTGAGTTGGCCGTGGGATGTTAAACAGCGGCGGATCGTTCACATCGTTGATGTTGATCGTCAGGGTGCTGTAGATCAGGGTTGGAGGTGTATCGTCCATCCCCGGTCGCTTGGGTTGCTCATCGCCTCCAGCCACACCGGAGTCTTCGATGAGGATTCGAACCAGAACTGGACCGTTGATCAGGTTGTTGTAATCGGTTGGAGGTGTATAGGTGATCCGATTATTCAGCAGTGAGAGGGTTTCGCCCAAGCCGCGATCGACGACCAATTCGGCATCCACAATGCGGAGGGTTTGTCCCGATTCGTTCGTGTCGTAGATGTCACCATCGGTTCCGGTTGGACGATCCGGTTGGGTGCGGTCGTTGGCTGTAAAGAGCGAACCGTCCCAGGTGATCGTCTCGTCTTCATTGATGGTCGCAACATCATCGACGGCAACAGGTGCATCGTTGACTGGAGTGACGGTGATCGTCACCGTGGCAGCAACGTTGCTGGTCATGCGAGGATCGGTCGCAAGGTACACAAACGTGTCGGTGCCAAAGAAGTCTTGTTTCGGAGTGTAAACAAACGAGCCATCGGCGGAGATCGTTAGGTATCCGTGCTCAGGACCGCGAACGGGTTGCACTCCAGGTTGGGTGAGATCCGAGTCAAATACTTGGATGGGTTGGGAATTCGCATCGGTATCGTTGGTTAGTACGCCAGCGGCCTGAACGATTAGCACGTTGTCTTCTGCGACGATGAAGCTATCGGCGTTGGCCACGGGTGGCGAACCCGATAGGACTTCGATCAAGTGGTCTTCGACTTCACCACCGATACCGAGTCCGTAGGTGAACAGGCCACCGGTACTGCTGATACGGAATCGTGCTGTTGTAAATCCGATCGCAGCACTAGCAGGTGTGGTCACATAGAAGGTGTTCGCACCAGCGACAACGCTCTGCGCGGTGAGAATCTTCTCGCCTGCATCTTCAAAGTCGTTGTCTTGGTTCCAATCGATCCAAGCATCAACAAATCCGCTTGCCGAGGCCGTT
>JAJTFC010000031.1 GCA_021298315.1 Planctomycetaceae bacterium | reverse complement strand
GGGATCCAACAATCAATTTTCTCTTCGAACACTACTGGGAGCGATGATTGCAGTGGCGGTGATCGCTTTGATTAGCAAGTGGATTCCAGACAATCAAAGAGGTCTTCAGTGGCTTCCACTTGGGGAACTCACGGGCATCATTCTCTTCTTAGTCTGCTTTGCGTTGGCGATCTCTTGCCTCGTATGGTTGCAGTACAAAGCGCTGCGAGGAGAGTACAAAACCATTTCATGGGTTTGGTTTTTATCTTACCTAGCACTCGGCCCTATCGTTTTTTTATGCGTTAGTTGTGTGGTCATCGAATGGGGTAAGTACTGGCAAGATATCTTTACAATGGAGTTCGTTTCGCTTGCGTACGCCATCCATCTAGGTATCGTGACAGGTATTGGATTGGTAATGCCTGTTTTGCCGAGATCGGACAGATCAAAAGTTAGCGTTAATTGAATGAATCATTTAAACACGAATATTCGTGGTGGTCTCATGCGCTGCCCGACGCTTGCGCTCGTCGGCTAACAACAGCCTAATCACGCCGCAGGCGTGTAGCGTTAGCCGACGAGCGCAAGCGTCGGGCATTGACAGTTCACAGTACCGAACCCATCGGGCACGCCGATTGGAACCAAACCATGCTCGACGGATCATCTCGGTCGTGGTTGTAGCGGGTTGAAATCGCGAGCCGAAGGCAACGTCGGTGAGGAGCCTTGCGGCCCAGGTATTGGACCTGCTCCATTTCGAACGCCTGGAGTCTGTGGTCCAGGCGGTTGCATGTTCATGGGCAATGCACCTTCGATCTTGCGAATTTGCGCGTTGATTTGACCGGTCCTAAGTCGCATTGAAGCCGAACTGACTTGGATGCTTTGGCCTGCATCGGAGTTATTGTCTCCCCCGATTCGTCGGATTGTCGCAGGTCGCTGAACTGTGCCTTCGATGCGCACCGCATCGTCGATCGCCGCATACCCAATCCGACTCGCATCGACGACAACGTCGCCAGATTCTGTTCGGCTCGTCAACTGCGATGCACCCAAGGCATCGAGTTCCCACCCCCCCTTGGATGCTGATGGGGTTCCTCGGTTGTAGCTCAAGTTCGATGCATCGAAGAGGTTCAGTTGGTCGCAGATCAGGCGCGATTGATGGGTGGCTAAGCGTTCGGAGTTGCGCACATCGAGCTGATCTTCCCAGTTGGCAATCGGCCCGAGCAACGCAGCGACCTTGTCATAGAACGAAACGATGCGTTGAGGCACCGAGCCTTCCATCCTCCCTGAAAAAGTCAAATGCAAACACTGAAGCGTTTCTTGTCCCGCGTTAGCACCTGCACCATTGCCACCGAAAGGAGTTCCGTTTTGGGACAAGGGAGCCAAGCCTGGCGCTTGGGTTGCTAAGGAACTTGTGTTGGCGAACCTGCGACTCCACAATTGGCCAGGTCCATAGCCTATGAATGTCCTGGCGGGAACTTGGAACTCCAATCTTGGGAGCACAAAGTTTTCGGCAGATTTGCGCACGCCTGCCAAATCGGTTTGAACCGCTTTGATATCGACCTCACCATCGAGCCTGACGACTTGAACTTCCGGCTTATTCATCGGGCGTTGGCCCTTGGATGCTCCCGTGGGCAACTGGAAGGGAACCCGCTGCGACATATCTAATGTCAAGGTTCTCGCGTTGGCCAGCAAGTGCCAGAGGGTTGTCGCATCGCTTTGAAGCCGGCAATCCAACACCACACCTCCGCCAAATCTCGCGTTGCGTCCGTCGAAAGTCATTCGCTCGCCCCACTGAATCCTCGGTGGGGATCTCCAGGCCCAAGTTCCATCGTTGGGCTCTTGCGACAGTGCTTCTTGAGGTAAAACCAATTCGCCGGGATGGTTGATCCAAAAGAGTTGATCGTTCTGCGAGAGTTGCAACTCGTTGGCAACTACCCAGCCCGATCCGACGGCAATCTTGGCTGGCTGTCCAACGAGATAAACATTCGAGCGATCGCTCGACTCGCTCTGAATCACCAGTTTGTCACCGGTGGCTGACAGGGGCCAAGGTGATTCGGCGGATAAGAATTCTCGCTGGAGTGTAAAGTTGCCTTCGAGCGATAGATTCTCAACCACGCTTTCGGTACCGATGCGAACGATGTCGGCTTCGAGCGTCTTTCCGGTAATGCTCATCGGGGAGTTAGACGTTTGGGTTCGAGGCGATGGAGCCTTGGTTGTCGTCGGCGCTGGGGAAAGACTCGGTGCGGCGAGCGCAGGAGGGGAAACTGGAGCTGCCAATTCACCTTGAGAGGCCTTGGCCGGTTTGCTTTTCAAGTTCGGCTCCGAGACGCTATAGCCTGCGCGCATGGCTTCCTGGGGATCCAGATGTCGGAATCGTACGGCCATCGACTCGACCTGAGCACTCAGCTCGGGTGTTTTGACAATGACTTGCCCATCGGCAGAAATCGAATCGGGGATAAAGGTGGGCAATTGGCCCTCGGGGTAGTAGGGAGCAAGTTTCGGTGCCAGCAGTGCGTCGACGGGCAAGACCCATAGGTTGAGTCTTTCGGCCACGAAACGGCCACGAAGCGAGCTACTGATATTGGCCCCACCATCGATGGATATCAAATCGCGCTGCTCGTGTGGCCGAATCGATAATCGCTTGCTCCAGTGCAAGTTCCAAATCTCACCCTCTTCGGATTCAACCTGGGCTTGACCGATCCCATCGGCGATGACCCAACCTAGACGCGTGAACTTCGACTGCTGACCATTGCCGAGCACTTCTGGGTTTTGATACTGGATGCTTGGTGATGTGATCTGGATATTCCCGCGTTTGAGAAACACTCTCGATGAATTCTTGGGCGCAGCGCCAGGCAAAACGTTGCTCAAACTGACCATGCCATGGACCAAGTCCATGACCAAGTGCTGGCCATTGGCTTGGGCTTGCATCCCGGGTGCATTGAGCCGAATCCATCGGCTCTGATCGTTCGGATCGCGACCAGGCAAGCCAATGGCTTCGAGCCGATCGAGTTTCCATGACGATTGGTCTTGGGATTGATTCCAACCCACATTGAATTTCAATTCGTTGCAATCGAACGTATCGATCGGTTTGCCTTCGACGACATGCTCGAGATGAACACCGTCCATAAAGCTCGCTTGAGATTGGTGAAACTGGAACTGAAATCGGCCACGGCAATCGAGTTTCGCATAAGCTTTCCTGGCTCGATCTGCACCATGGGGATCAGTCGGCCATAAGCCGCCGTTTTGTAGTTCCAACTGGACTTGGTCGACGTAGAACAGTTGTAGGTAGTCCAAGCCTGCAAAGGGGCTGTCGTTTTTCACAGGAGCACTGGCGCTGGATTCCGACAGGAGGTCTTGATCCATGAAGATCGATAGGTACCGTCCTTGGAGGCTCGATCCACCGAGTTTCATGCTGATCTGTTTGTCGGTCCAAATCTGACGTTTATCGATCCGAACATCCTCGGTCTCGATACGGAGTTCCCCTTGATTGGTCTTTGGATCCGGTGGCGAGTAAAAGGTGATACGGCCACTGAGTTGGCCTTGGGAGATCGCCGGTGGATGCCCGAGCGTCCAGTCAAAGGCCGACTTGAATTGAATCTCTGCACCCTTAGGGCTATCGATAAAGATGGCTCGCTGCTCTTGGCTTTGGCTCTTTTGATTGATGATGATCGTCAACGGGCTGAAACGCCATCGCGTGTCGCTTAGCTGCTCTCGTTTTTGATAGAGCAAGATAAACTGATCTTGCTGGATCATCAGGGGATGTTGGCGCTGCCAAGAGCCATCGGGGAAATAAGCATCCCACCATTGATTTTGTTCAAAAGAAGTGTTGGTTTCGTGCGACCAGCGAGACTC
The DNA here is from genome assembly GCA_021298315.1 of Planctomycetaceae bacterium. Taxonomy (GTDB): domain Bacteria; phylum Planctomycetota; class Planctomycetia; order Pirellulales; family Pirellulaceae; genus JBKCUI01. The sequence continues at coordinate 28,158 of JAJTFC010000031.1, read as the reverse complement.
TTTGTGCGTTTTTATCGGCCGAATGCTCGGCGGCACCAGCAACTCATAGCCGGCAAAGCCGACCAAGAGCGGAATGAGGATTTGCAAATAGTGTTTCAGGAACGTCATCGCAATCGGCTAGGGACCAAGTCTTCCCATCTCCCTTTGGCTTGCAAAATCCGTTCAATCAATTCACGCACCGCACCGCGACCACCTGGATTGTTCATCACCCAATGCGCCAAGTGCTTAACTTCTTGCGCTGCATCGGCCACGGTGACTGCCAAGCCGACGTTGGCCATGACGGTCATGTCAGGCAGATCGTCTCCGATGTAGCAGACTTCATGAGGTTCAACGCCGATCGCTTGCATCATCTCGCGAGCTGCAGGCAGTTTGTCCGCGAATCCTTGACGAACCCACTGGATGCCGAGTTCTTGGGCCCTGAGCTTGACGACCTGCGAATTGCGAGCCGTCAAAAGCCCGAATTCAAAGCCGGCTTTTTTCCATAGTTTGATCCCATGCCCATCCCGTACGTAAAAAGACTTGCTCTCGACCCCTGCGTTGTCGATGGTGATCATCCCATCGGTAAGCACACCGTCAACATCCGAGAGAATCAATCGAATCGGCTTGGCTACTTCGTCATCTCTATCAACCAACGCTCGTACCCTTTGGCAACAAGATTAAAGTGTCGAACCGAAAATGCGCAGTGATGCTGGCAAGGTCACCGGTGGGCTCAACCCGACGGCAGGTTCAAGTCCGATCAAATCGGTGATGTCGATGAGTCCCACGGCTTGATCGAAATGATTGACCACGGGCAGTTCACTGATCTTGCGATTCGAAAGGATCTCGATGGCTTCGCTCAACTTCGCTCCGCTGCAAATCGCTGAAAAGTTCCGAGTCATGACCTCCGACAACGGACTATCCAAATCGCTAGCAGCATGCTTGCCTAAGAACCTTGTCAAATCGCTATCGGTGAAAATTCCCACAAGTGTATGTTCGTCGTTCTCGATCATCACTGCACCGGTGCGACGACCAGGCCTTGCAGTCTCGACAAGCATCTGTCGGATGCTCGTGTCCTGGTTGCATACACGGCATTCATCCAAGGGACGCATCAACTCATCGACCGATGCCAACCGACGCCCAAGTGCTCCACCGGGATGCAACTGGGCAAAGTCCTCTTGGCCAAAATCCTTGTTCTCACTGACGAGCATCGCCAAGGCATCCCCAAGTGCCAGCATCCCAAGGGTGCTGGTCGTGGGTGCCAAGTTCATTCGACACGCCTCGGGACAGTTCGGCAACAACAGAGTGATGTCGGCCGCTTGGGCCACCGGACTGTTGATCTTGCTGGTAATTGCAATGACGCTCGACGCTCGACGCGCTAGGTGAGGAAGCAGATCGACGACTTCCTGAGAATTTCCACTATTGGACAATACCAGGACGATGTCGTTTGGCCCCACGCAACCGAGATCTCCGTGCAACGCTTCCGAAGGGTGCAAGAAATGAGCCCGAGTTCCAGTCGAAGCAAAGGTCGCAGCGATCTTGCGCCCAATCAAACCTGCTTTTCCAATCCCGCAAACGATCAAGCATCCTCGCATCGAAGCGATCTTGTCGGCAGCCAGCACGAACTCTTCATCCATCAGGTGGGCTAGCTGCATCAGTGCGCTGATACCGTGCTGGACGACCGACACACCCCGAGCCAATTGCTCCTGGCGGTCCTTGGCCTGCCTTAACCCTTTGCGTCTTGGAGATTCCATCCCAGAAGCACCATCTATATTTGCTAGTCTGTATTGTTTGCTAAACAAGAACACCTGGCAGGCTATCTTGGGCGCTGCCTGCTAGGGTTTCACCGGTCCAGAGAGTAGCAGTTTTGGCCGTTTGAGCCAACGTCGATGTTTGTAAGCTAGCAAGCTTAGAAATGCTAGCGTTTTACTGATCCATCCAGCATTATCGTGGCTGGCAATTCATACCACTGGTTCTTTTCGTACTCGTACTCGTACTCAGTGAAACGGTACTCGTACTCGAAGGGACGTATTGGGAAGTCGTTCACATACGAGCCAAATACTGGGGTTCGAGTTTCCCTGAAAAGGTGATCGCCTTGAATCGATTCAGGCGTTTTCGAGTACGAGTACCGCGACGCTGAGTACGAGAAAGGCGAGCTTATACCCACTGAAATACCTGAAGGACCCTTTCTACTTGTTTCGGCCTCTTGCCGAACGTCCAGGTCCTCGCTTTGGTCCGCCACTTTTAGGGCCACCACTTTTAGGCCCACCGCGCTTGGGCCCGCCACTTTTCGGCCCACCACTTTTCGGCCCACCTCGCTTAGGGCCGCCGCGTTTGGGGCCGCCGCTGGTCGGTCCGCCACTCTTAGGTCCACCGCGATTGGGACCGCCTCGCTTGGGGCCATCTGATTTGGGGCCACCGCTGTTAGGCCCACTGCGTTTTGCGCCAGAGCCTTTAGTACCTCGATGGGCTTTGACACCGAATCGTTTTTGACCACCATTCTTTCGCCCGGTTGGTTCGCCTTCAGTTTCTTGATACCTAGGCTCTCGGTTCGGGTTTGATTTCCGGTCGAACCTCAAAGGTTGATCTGCCAGGGCCTCAGAGTCATCGTCTTGTCCAATGATGCTACCGGCGGGTTTGCGAGGCATGAAAAGGTACTCCTCGTCTGAGTCGTCCATCGAGGAGCCCTGTGGTCCATGATCTCGAACGAGGATCATCTCATCGTCTTGGTCTTCGATCGATGGATCATCGAGATCTTCCTCGCTGGCGTAGGGGTTCTGGGCTAGGCCTGGAAGTTTCTCCCAAGGCCTATCGGCCTTCTTCTTAGGTTTACCGATCGACTGAGGCTTTGATTTTGGTTCCTTTTCCGTTTCGCTCGTGGGTTCCTCCTGGCTAGCCAAGAGTTTTTTGCGAGCTTTGCGAGCGGCTTTTCGCTCGCGGCGTATGTCATCGACAGCTTGGTAGAGACCTTGGACCTCGTGGCTTGATAGGGGGCGATAAGCACCTTCGGGGAGATCGGCGAGTTTCAGAGGGCCGATGGCGATGCGTTTGAGCGAGACAACTTTATGACCGAGCCGAGCAAGTACCCGTCGGATTTCGCGGTTCTTGCCTTCGGAGAGTGTGATTTCTATTTCCGTGCTGCTTTTACGCACCTTCTTGAGTTTAGCCTGATCGACTTGGGCTTTACCTTCTGCAAGATAGATACCTCGCTCGAGTCGCTTGAGGGCATCGAGTTCGACTTGCCCTACAACGACCACTGCATAGCGTTTGGGGATTTCGTGTTTAGGATGGGCCAGTTGCTGAGCTAGTTCGCCGTCGTTGGTAAGCAGGATCAGGCCTGTACTCGAAGCATCGAGTCGTCCGACAGGAAAGAGTCGATGTTGGTTGGGTACAAAATCGATCACGCGAGGACGGCCTTGAGGATCTCGATTGGTACACAATACACCTTCGGGTTTGTGCAGTGCAAAGTATACGGGTCGGTGCTGTTTGAGTTCTTCTCCATCGACAACGATGGTTGCATTGGCAAGGTCGACTTTGACCCCAACTTGAGTGACGACTTGGCCGTCGATCTCGACGCGGCCTTGTTCGATCAGTTCATCGACTTGACGGCGTGAGCCGAGTCCTGCAGCAGCCAGGACTTTATTGATGCGTTGCAATGCCGGTTGTGACTCCGATGAGTCGGAATCTTTTTTGGTTGATGGGGATTTTGCTTGTTGTGGTTTTGAAGGGCGGGCTTTTCGCGGTGACATATCAGTGTGTTCCTTGGATGTGCGTAGTCTTGGCGTTAGGACGCGGGGCTTGGGACGGGCTCGAGCATAAATTCGCGAACTTCGCCTTCAGGGGTCGATTGCCATACACGCTGAGTTTCAAGTTCCAAAGCGGTCAGCCACTTACCGCCATAGCAATAGGTGTCGATGCAGGTCAAATGAGGCAGTTGGACGATCTGTCCTTCGGGATGATGCGTATGTCCCATCACCGCATGCTTGCCCGAGAAATGCGGCTTGGGCATCTGATGGGAAATTTTCACCCAACGCAACAGATCCGCCGATTGGTTCTCCATCCGCATTTGCGAATCGTAATTCGCATGGACGATGATGTGTGTGGGGGATTCGTAATAGGGGAGTAGGGATTCGAGAAACTCTCGATGCGAAACTGGGATCACCGATAGGTCACCTGCAAAGCCATAGCTTTCCATCGTGTTGTGTCCGCCATGGTTGAGCCATCCAAAAGGCTCCCGACGGCGATCCAATACCGAGAGCATCATCTCTTCGTGGTTACCCATCAAAGGGAAGAGCTGCGTTTTTTCCCTGAGCTCCATCAATCGCTCGATGACCCCCTTGGAGTCCGGGCCACGGTCGATGTAATCGCCGACTGGAACGAGGATGTCACTTTTCTTTGGCTCGATGGCAGCCAATAGCGCATCGAGCGCCGTTAGGCATCCGTGGATATCACCGATTGCGATCGTTCGTGTCATGGGAAAACAAGGGACAGGTAGGGAGTTTCTCTGGCAATTGTCCTAGCCAGGATGCATCAAGATAGGTTCAATCGGATCGATCGACTACGCCAATTCCACGGACTTAGCGTACTGACAAGAGTCGTCGGAGCATAAAAACGAGCTAAAATCCAGCCGTTGGCGTCTCGTTTCCTGATTGGACCCTTTTCGATGCACCCGAGTCAATTACCTTTGGACAAGCTGCTGGCCCAGTGCCGATGGGGCTTCTCTAGGGCCAGCGGACCTGGAGGTCAGCACCGAAACAAAGTCGAAACTGCAGCGACCATCGAGCATCTTCCAAGCGGTATACGGGCTTGTGCTACCGAGGAACGCTCGCAACAAAGAAACCGACAAGTCGCGTTGCATAGGCTTCGACTGGCACTGGCCGTCGAGTACCAAGAGCCCCAAGACCACAATGCTCTCGATGAGAGTCCAAGCCATCTCGGGGCATCGGAGACTTGGCGACTCTATTGCCGCTCTGGAAAAGTTCGAATCTCGCCCGAGAACGAACACTTTCCTAGTCTTTTGGCAGAAGCCCATCAGTGGCTGAGCGCCATGGACTATCACTTGCCCAAAACCGCCGAGTTCCTAGGAACCTCCGCAACGCAGTTGGTCAAATTCCTTGCGATGTACCCACCGGCTCTCGTAGGCCTCAACAAGAACTTAGTCGCCCGAGGTCTCTCGCCGCGATCTTGCTAGCAACCCGCGATCTTGCTAGGAACCCAGGTCGACGCGTCGACGACCGAGTTGTTCTTGAAGACGTTGAACGATGCTCGTGTGCATCTGGCTTACACGGCTCTCGCTCAGATCGAGCGTCGCGCCGATTTCTTTCATCGTCATCTCTTCGTAGTAGTAGAGAATGATGATCAGCCGTTCGTTGCGATTCAGACCCTTGGTCACCAATCGCATCAGATCGCTCTTGGAGATTCGGCGAGTGGGATCCTCACTCCGCTTGTCTTCAAGAACATCGATCTCGCGGATGTCTTTGTAACTGTCGGTCTCGTACCACTTCTTGTTGAGCGACACGAGCCCAACGGCCGATGCGTCGACTTTCATCTTCTCGAGTTCGTCGATCGAGATTCCCATGTATTCCGATAGTTCATGGTTGCTCGGAGCCCGTCCGTATTTTGCCTCCAAGAGTTTGGTGGCTTCATTGAGTTTGCTGGCTTTGCTTCGTACCAAGCGTGGAACCCAGTCCATGGTACGGAGTTCATCGAGCATGGCGCCTCGGATTCGAGGGACGCAGTAGGTTTCGAATTTTACACCCCGTTCCATATCGAAGGCATCGATTGCGTCCATCAGGCCGAAGATTCCCGCGCTGATAAGGTCATCGAGTTCGACTCCTTCAGGGAGTTTCGAGCGGAGTCGTTCTCCGTTGTAGCGAACCAGCGGAGTGTACCGCTCGATGAGTTGATTTCGCAGTTGAACGTTGGTTGGATCGGCCTTGAATTTAACCCAGACCTCGGTCATATCAGCATTTTGGAATGCGGTCGATGCCATCCGAACCTCCGTGATGAGTTGGCTTTTTGTTCAGTAACCCGCGAGCTTGCAGCCTTGCATGCTTGTTTCGAAGCGACTCGAAACGGCGAGTAGACCCGGGACTCTAACGAGTTGAGCGCAGCAATTCCACATCAGTTAATCAAAGATTCAGAAATCCGGTTTGACTGTTTTTCCCAGATTGCCGAGTCGGCGTTAACGCGAAGTAGAAGTGGGGCTCGGATCGCTTCCGAGGTGCCAATCGCATGCAAGGGTACCGGCGGTCCACCCGACGAGCGATGCGACAAGCATGGCGATGAAACCTCGGACGAGCACGCTTTCGGTATCCCAACCAGCAATCAAGCCAAGCATAAGCTCGACGATCAGGCCAGAGTATCCAAAAGTTGCTGCGATCCTGCGGGCCATCACTGTCCTCGCGAGTGTGATTTACAATTCCCTAGTAGCGAACAAGTGAAGTTTTGTTTAGAAAACGAAACTCCACTTTGTCCGCCGAGTTTCTATCGGCGTAGAATGTGCAGACTCTGCAGCCAATACGAAAATTTTTAACGACTCCTAACCGTTACAAACGGAACAGATTCCCCAATGTCCAAACAACACTCTCCCGGTTTCCTAAAGATTGTCGAACAAGCTCGCGCCGAGATTGTCGAGTGCAACGTTGCACAGCTTAAGCAAAAACTCGAAGAATCCAATCCACCTGCACTGATCGATGTCCGCGAAGAAAGCGAATATGCCGCAGGACACGTCCCGGGTTCTGTCCACCTGAGCAAAGGGGTCATCGAAAGGGATATCGAGTCGATGTTCCCGGATCCCAATACCGAGTTGTATCTGCTGTGCGGGGGTGGATTCCGCTCGGTTCTTGCTGCCGATAACCTGCGCAAGATGGGTTATTTGAATGTCACCAGCGTCGATGGTGGCTGGAAAGCTTGGACTGCCGCAGGGTATCCCACTCTCAAGCCAAACCCATGAGGATCGATCGAGCCACAAGACCACAGACAGGCCAAGCAGGTTGGAGGATCACCACTCCGGCCAAGATCAACCTGTTCTTGGAGGTGCTAGGGAAACGGCCCGACGGCTACCACGATCTAGATACGGTCATGCTCGCGATCGACTTGACCGACACCTTGGAAATCTATCCCGCCGAGTCCGATCAACTCTCGCTCGAAGTCGATCTTTCGGACGCTCAAGTAGTATCCAACCAGGAGCTTGCTCGAGAGGATAAGGCATGGGAAATACCCTCGCACGGATCTGGTTTGCATGGGAATCTTGTGCTTAGGGCTTTAGAGTCCCTTCGCCAACACTTGGACTCTTGTGCAGGTGCATCGCCACGGGCTCAAATGCGCGGGGCGCATGTGATCTTGAAAAAAAGAATTCCGTCCCAAGCGGGCTTAGGGGGTGGCAGTAGCGACGCGGCTGCTGCGTTGGTTCTCGGATCGCTCCTATGGCAAGATCGCTATGAGCCGCAGGTTCTCGGTGAACTTGCAAGCCGACTTGGTAGCGATATCAATTTTTTTCTCGAAGGGCACAATGGGCTCAACTGGACCGCTCGATGCACGCAACGCGGTCAGATCGTCCAGCCGATCGAGAACAACCTTGCGATCCATGGACTGATCGTTCATCCACCGATGGGTTGCTCGACGGCCCAAGTCTTCTCGTTGGTGCGTCAGTCGATCGCCGATCGCAAGCAAGCCCAGTCCCCTGAGGCGCTTCTTGAATGCCTAATCAACTTGCCAGAGAATCCTCACAGCACAGCACGACTCTCGAGACTACTGTATAATCGGCTCGGCGAAGCTGCGGTGCAAACCACCGAGTGGGTCCAGAGGACTGCTCAGCGGATCGATCGATACAAACCCTATAGTCAATGCCTTAGCGGTAGCGGATCGGCTCGATTTTGTTTGTTACCCGATCGGGCTCAAGCCGAGACCATTGCAGCACAACTGCAGCGGGAAGGGGACTTTAGGGCTTATCCATTTACCACATGGACCAGCCCATCGATCCTCGATCAGACGATTCAACGGACTGAGTGAAACATCAAGATGGACATTACCGAGGTAAGAATCAAGCTCATGGAAGACTCGGAGGACCGACTCCGAGCCTTCTGCTCGATCACTTTTGACCATGCTTTTGTGGTCAGGGATCTGAAAATCATCGAGGGAACAAACGGTCCGTTCGTGGCCATGCCTAGCCGCAAAATGACGGCCCGATGCGGCCGCTGTGGCTCGAAGAACCACATGCGCAGCAACTACTGCAATCAATGCGGAAAAAGGCTCCGTGGTGCCCAAGATTTGCAGGATATCGAAGGGGCCTCGAATAAGCTTTACGCGGATATCGCCCACCCGATCAATCAAGCTTGTCGCGATCAGATCCAGCACGCCGTCATCGGCGAGTACCATTTGGAACTCGAACGAGCCAAGCAGCCCGGATATGTTTCGAGGTACGACGAAGAGTACGTCGAGTATATCCCGCATGCGTCCGAGATACCGACACCGCCGGCAATCGATCCGTCGTCCCCTCGTTCCTCTGGGGTGCCGATCAAACGTCCACACATGCTCGATAGACAACCCCAGGCCGACTCGGTCAACGAGTCTGGCTCCCCGGAAACACCATTCGGTGATGGAATTTTCTAAGCTCGAATCACGCATCGATCATGCGAAGCTATCGGCCGTGTACTGACGCTGCCTCCCTCACGGTTCGGGTTAACTAGCGAAGCCACGGGGCCGCAGGCCCAGTAACCCGAAGTGTCAACGAGGAAGCACTCGAGTGATCGTCATGCGAAGCTATCGGCCGTGAACTGACGCTGCCTCCCTTACGGTTCGGGTTACTAGCGAAGCCACGGGGCCGCAGGCCCAGTAACCCGAAGTGTTAACGAGGAAGCGCTTGAGTGATCGTCACGAGCATGGAGCGATCGGTCAGTCTCGATCGCTATTGCTTGTGCGAGAATTCGCCGGACAAGACTCTTTGTTCGATGGCAAGGATTTTGTCCAATCGCCGTTGGTGTCGAGGTTGCGGGGCGTATTTGGCACCCAGGAAGGCCTTGATGATCTCAAAGGCTAGTTCAGGTCCGATGACTCTGGCTCCAATGCAAAGCACATTCATGTCATCGTGCTCAACACCTTGGCGTGCCGAATAAGTGTCGTGACAGAGGCTGGCGCGAATGCCAGGGAACTTATTGGCCGCCACGCTCACTCCGACCCCAGAGCCACAGACCAAGATGCCACGGTCGATTTGTCCCTTGAGGATCCGCGTGGCAACGGCTTCGGCAAAATCAGGAAAATCGCAGGATTCGCTTGAATGGGTGCCGCAATCGATCGCCTCGACCCCGAGGCCAGCCAAGTACTTAACAACCTCGTTTTTCATGGAAAAACCGGCATGATCACCGGCAATTGCGTAACGAATAGATTGGCTCATCGAAGTCTCCCGGATTTGCAAAAATGCGCCGTTGCCGTCTTGGTGCTTCGCGGTTACACTTCTTCCCCTTAGGTTTGTAGGGATTTTGGGCAAACTTCGGCGTCTGCCCCCCGCGATCCGCTCCTCGTTTTCTGACTGGTCGTTCGGCGCCAATTCCCTTTGTTTTATCGCTAAAAAGGAGCCCAGACAATCGATTTAAGCATTGTTTGACCGGATTCCTGGTTGCGATGGAGGGATTTTCAGGAGCGTCGCTCAGGCCTGCTCATTAGGTTTTGCTCCCATGGTCAACCGCTCTTTAGTCCGCTCTCTGGACGATGATACCCTTGAAAATGAACTCGCCGGTATGTTCGGCGACTCTGCAGAAGAACTCCTGCTAGATTCCCTCGAAGACGCCAACAAACAGTTTGACGTCAACCAAATCGTCGAAGGAAAAATCGTTGAAATCAATGAAGAATTCGTCGTCGTCGACGTCGGATTCAAGAGCGAAGGAGCCATCCCCAAGAACGAATGGGAAGAAGGCGAAGAGCCCCCGCAAGTCGGGCAGATGATCAAGGTCTTGATCGAAGAAGTCGAAGACCAAAACTTGCTCGAAGAAGCTCGCAATATGATCGTGCTGAGCAAGCGCAAGGCAGAGAAGATCATCCAGTGGGAAAAGATGATGGCTTCGGTCCAAGAAGGCCAAGTCGTCACCGGTACTGTCACCCGCAAGATCAAAGGTGGTTTGCTGGTCGATATCGGCGTGAACGTCTTCTTGCCAGCTAGCCAAGTCGACATCCGTCGACCCAACGATATCGGCGATTACATCGGTCGAGTCGTTCAGTGCGAAGTTCTCAAGATTGACGAAGCGCGTCGCAACATTGTCGTAAGCCGTCGATCGCTGATCGAAAAGCAGCGAGAAGAAGACCGCGAGCATCTGATGGCCGAGCTGGAAATCGGTCAAATCCGCAAAGGTGTCGTCAAGAATATCGCCGACTTCGGTGCCTTCGTCGACCTCGGTGGTATCGATGGTCTGCTCCACATTACCGACATGAGTTGGGAACGCATCGGACACCCAAGCGAGATGGTCGCAATCGATCAAGAGATCGAAGTCAAGATCCTTCAGATCGACCGCGAAAAGCAAAAGATCGCTCTGGGGCTCAAGCAAAAGCAAAACAACCCATGGACCAACATCGCCGAGAAATATCCGGTGGGTGCAACGGTTCCTGGCGAAGTCGTCAATGTCATGAGCTACGGTGCGTTCGTCAAACTCGAACCGGGCATCGAAGGCCTCGTGCACATCAGCGAAATGTCTTGGACCCGACGTATCAACCATCCAAGCGAAATGGTTCAAATCGGCGACAAGATCGACGTGAGGATCTTGGGCGTCGATGCCCAAGGCCAGCAACTCTCGCTGGGGATCAAGCAAACGCAAGCCAACCCTTGGGACGATATCCTTGGGCGTTACCCAGAGAACTCCGAAGTGGCTGGCAAGGTTCGCAACCTTACCAACTACGGTGCCTTCATCGAACTCGAAGAAGGTATCGATGGTTTGCTCCACGTTTCGGATATGTCCTGGACTCGCAAGATCAGCCATCCAAGCGAAGTCTTGCAAAAGGGCCAACAGGTCAAGTGCCGTGTCTTGAGCGTCGATCAAAATCGCCGACGCATCGCCTTGGGTATGAAGCAACTCGACGACGATCCATGGAATACCTCAATTCCAGAGAAGTACAAGCCAGGTCAGCTTGTACGAGGCAAAGTTACCAAGATCACCAACTTCGGTGTTTTTGTGGGCTTGGAAGACAACCTCGAAGGATTGCTTCACATCTCGGAACTCTCGGACAACAAAGTCGAGAATCCAGAAGAACTCGTCAAAGTTGGAGACGAGATCGAGATCAAGGTTTTGCGAGTCGACAGCGACGAACGCAAGATCGGACTCTCTCGACGGCGAGTTGACTGGACCGAAGAACAGATTCGCAATGAAGCTGAAAAGGAACAGCAACAACAGCAAGTCAAGGAAGAGAAGAAGACCGAGCTCAAGGGCGGACTTGGTTCTGAAGGTCCACTGATCCCGACAGGGGAATAATACCGTCGAGTAAACTATAGCTATTGCAAAAACGTCGCGGATCTCCGCGACGTTTTTTTATTCACTTGAAAGTGGTTAGCCACCCGCCTCGGGCAGTGCTCATACAGGGCGCACCGAGGAAGAACTTGTGATAGACTTGTTGCGATAACCAAAGATCCATTCAACATGGGGAACATTGCAATGAGATTGAATCTCAGATTCTCGTTCTTCGCTCTCCTACAACTTGTGTGGGTGAGCCTCTCACCATGCTATTGTGAGGTACTTGCTCAAGACACCAAGCCCAACATCATCGTGATTTTTTGCGATGATCTAGGCTGGGGGGACTTGGGGTGTTTCGGCAACCCAGTCATTCGAACACCCAATATCGATCGGATGGCAAGTGAAGGGCAAAAGTGGACACAGTTCTATGTGGCCGCTCCGGTCTGCACTCCCAGCCGCGCTGCACTCATGACCGGACGCTATCCGATCCGCAACGGCATGACCAGCGCCAAACGTGCCGTACTCTTCCCTGATTCCGGTGGTGGGCTTCCTCCCGAGGAGATCACCCTTGCCGAGATGCTCAAGGACGCTGGCTATACCACCGGGATCGTGGGTAAGTGGCATCTGGGGCACTTGCCAGAGTATCTGCCCACAGCCCAAGGCTTCGACAGCTATTTCGGAATCCCTTATTCGAACGACATGGATAAGACCGGCGGACCGGGGTATATGGCAGAGGTTCGAAAAGACACCTCGTATTATCCACAATTCGAGCATTACAACGTACCGTTGATGCGAAACACCGAGATCATCGAAAGGCCCGCCGACCAAAACACGCTTACCAAGCGTTACACCGAGGAGGCCATTCGATTCATCGAAGACAACGCAAAGCAACCGTTCTTTTTGTACTTGCCCCATTCGATGCCCCACATCCCTCTTTTTGCTTCAGCGAATTTTCGCGGACGCTCCCCCAGAGGGCTCTATGGAGATGTCGTCGAGGAGCTCGATGCGAGCGTTGGAGCAATTCTCGATACGCTTAGAGACCTAAAGCTCGATAGCAAGACACTAGTCGTTTTTTCCTCAGACAATGGACCTTGGCTGTCCTTCGAGACCCATGGAGGATCTGCCGGTCCACTCCGGGCAGGCAAAGGAACGACATTCGAAGGTGGCATGCGCGTGCCGACGATTTTCTGGTGGCCGGGAAAGATTCTCCCAAGCACGAAACAAGATTTGGGGTCGACGCTGGACTTTATGGCAACCTTTTGCGCTATTGCTGGTGGGGAACTGCCCGAGAACCGAAAACTTGATAGCTACGATTTATCCGATGTTTTATTCCGGGATCTAGAAAGCCCCAGACAAGAGATGTTCTATTGGACCAACGCCCAATTGCATGCCGTGCGCAGAGGGCCTTGGAAATTGCACCTGAAGATGCGTGAGGCGGTCAACTATGGCAAAGAGGTCGAGTTAGCCAAACCGGAGTTGTACAATCTCGAACACGACATCTCCGAGAAATACAACCTTGCCGACAAACTGCCAGAGAGTGTTGAACTAATGCTCAAGCTCGTCGACGAGCATCTCTTGGATATCGATCCCCACGAAGACATGCTCGCCATCCCGCTGCGCAAGTAATGGTTCTTCAGGTATTTCTGTGGGTGAACATTCATCCTTTTCTTGCTCGTGCTCGTACTCGGATGTTTGCGCCAGCTAAATTCCCTTCGAGTACGAGTACCGTTTCACTGAGTACGAGTACGAGTACGAAAAGAACCAGTGGTAGGAATTGCCAGCCATGATAATGCCGGATGGACCAAATTTTCAGCCACGATAATTCCTGAAGAACTTGAATAGCTATGATCTTAGATAGCGGTTGGGTATGTTGTTAAGTTGTTGAATAGAACGGTTGGCGGCTCTTAATAACTTCTGGATGTTTTTGTAGATATCTGACTCGCAACGGTGTACCTGAGGCATGAGTCCTATTTGTGCATAAGAGATTGGGGTCACATCAAAAAAGATGGTCTCCCACTCGAACCCCTTGCCCCAATGTATTCCAGCTAAGTGGATATCGGTTTGAGCACCAGCGTCGAGCAGAAGTTGCATGATCGGCTCTGACCGATTATCGTTCGAATTGACCGTATGAAAAATCGGCGTGTGCCCATTGAGCCCATCGCTATCTACGTCCGCACGGGCGTTCACATCGGCACCTGCAGCGATCAGAGCACGAGCCGCATCGATGTTTCCGTACTCGGCTGCAACATGCAGCAATGTTACCCCGCTTAAGGATGTGAAGGCAGAAACCAGAGTTGTTCGGTGCGTCACGTACTGGGAATCAGCTTTTGCCAAATGCCGAATCGATTCGGAATCGTTGAGTAAAACCGGCAATAAAAGAGGGTCGGGTAGACTAGCACCATGGTCGAGTAACAACTGCAAGCAATCAGAGAGCCGATCCGAGCGTGTGTACTGTTCCAAGAGCCAGAGGATAGGAGTTTTTCCATGGAGCTCTTTACATGCGTCGGCCCCTGCGTTGAGTGCTTGACTAACGGCGTGGGTGTCATGCCCCTCAAAGGCTTCGAGAAGATCGTTTGTTGCGCTGGACATCGATGAGAACTCTGTTTTGGCTTACATTCCCAACTCGCGAATTGGCTCACCGTGGTCGACGATGTTTCGTGGTCTACCGCTAGCGTCTGTGTACTGCGTCTCCAAGGGCACACCAAAAAATCGATAGATCGTTGCAGCGATATCTCCTGGTTTGACAACGCGCTCTCGCACATAAGCCCCCTCCTTATCGCTCTGGCCGATGACCTGCCCGTGCTTAAGTCCTCCGCCGGCCAAAGCCATCGACATGAGATTTGGCCAATGGTCTCGACCATCGGTGCTTTCCTGGGTGCCCATCATCGGGGTTCGTCCAAACTCACCCATGGCGATGACCAAGACATCGTCGAGTTTGCCTCTTTCCTCCAAATCGCTCACGAGCGTCGTAAGCAAATGATCAAACAGAGGGAGCAGTGGTTTGAGCCCCTTGGAGATACCTCCATAAGGGGGTATGTTATCGCCGTGGTTGTCCCAGGTGCCACTGGCGGTATGGTAACTCAAATCGAGCGTCACAAAAGCCGAACCGGCTTCCACCAATCGCCTTGCCAAGAGCGCTTGCTGACACCACAAATGCGATCCGTATCTCTCTGTGGTTTTGTCGGATTCCTGAGCCAAATCAAACGCCTGGCGTGTCTCTTTGCCTAAGAGCAACTCATAAGCTTGCTGGTGATGGGAGTCCATCGCGCTCATCGTTTCGGTCTGATCGATGTCGCGACGCATCTGATCCAGATCCTTCAATAGCTGGCGTCGATTTTGAATCCGTTCGAAACTTAAACCCTTAGCAAGTTGAAACATCTCACCATCAGACTTTTTACCCGTGTCGTTTCCCACCAAATCATAAACAGGCAGCTTGGCAGCTAGATTGCCCGGGAACGGGTCGTATTGCTGACCTAAATATCCGCCAAACGCGATATGGCTACGAGAGCGATAGAAGCCGACGTAAGGTGGGAGTCCCGGACGATTCGCCCCGTGATGCTTCGCTACGATCGATCCGATCGATGGGAATCGCGGTGCCTCTGGGTTTGTCCTCGGCTCGGCGTCCAAATTCCCCGTTTGCAAAACCATATTCGGTTCGTGATTGCTGAACTTGGCATCCACAGATCGAATCAGGGTAAATCGATCGAGCATCGCAGCTTGTTTGGGCAAATGCTCGCAGATAAAGACTCCCGGCAATGCCGTAGAAGTGACTCCAAAGGGACCTCGATTCTGGATCGGTCGATCGGGCTTGGGATCCCAAGTATCGATCTGACTCGGGCCACCAGTCATCCATAGCAAGATAACGCTCTTGCCCTTGGGAGCACCCAAGCCACCTTGGCTGATCGGTTCGCGTGCTTGGAGCAACCTCGGAAGAGATAACCCGGCAATACCCCCAAGGCTCGCCTTGAGAACATTCCGCCTGCTGGCAACCACCAGTCCCTCACGCACAAGTGCATTAAACGATCCAAAGGCATGAGCATGGGAATGCGACCAGCGGTTCATCGATGTATACCAAGGTTCGGATTGAAGTGAGAAACCAACCAGAAGCCTTTATGTTAATCCTCCCAAGTCCAAATCGCACCCGCTTACCCCCAGGTAATCGCGGAAAATTCTACGCAGTCCCTTTTTTCATCAAGTCCGTGACCTGACGTGTCAAACTCGTTTCGTATTATGCTAGCACACACGAGAAAAACCTGTTGTCCGCCAGTTTCTGACGATCATGCACCGACTCTACGCTTTCCAAATCTCTCCCAGAAGAACCCTTAGTCACTTTCCGCAGGCCCACGGAGGATCTGTCGAAGCCTCTGACGAATTGCTCAAGCTCTTTGAAGAGCTTATCCCGTCTTCCAAGATCGAATCGCAGTCCCTGGTTCACCTACGCTCGGAGGATCCCGAATCAGAACCCTTCCGAAACCAAATCCGCGATCACTTCCTAGCAATTTGCTACGGCACTGAGGATCAAGCATTAAGCAGTGCCCATGAGATCGCCGCCAAACTCAGTCTTTCGATGGATCAGCGATCCTCGAAACACTCTCTTTTGGTGATCGATGCCCAAGAGCATGCTAAAACGCGCCGCATCATCCTTTGGCTCTTCCCCAAAGACGATGTCTTTCGACTTCAAACCTCTAGCACTGGCAACCAACTGTCGGTTCTCGAAGATGTCTTCAGCAAATCGTCCACATGGCGCAAAGCAGCGATCTTCTACGGGCCAAACACTCTTCATGGATTTCGAACCGGCAGAGTCATCGATATCCAATCGAGAAAGACCGACGAGCGTGCGGCGGATTTCTGGCTGCATTTGTTCCTAAATGCCATCTATGCCATGGACTCAAGGAACTCCACTTCCCAACTAGTTCTCACGCTCAAAGATGCCTTTGAATCTTCGACAGGCACCCTACGCGATCAACTCTTTGCGGCCATGGTTTCCCTCCCGAAGTCTCCGAACAAAAACTGGAGCTATGCCCAAATCGCACAGCAGTACCTTGATCCTGCTTACCAAAACTCCTTCCTCAACCTGATTCCCGACATGGTTCGCGAAAGCTCCTTTGAGCTCGATCCGGAGCTCTTTCAAACAAAGCTCAAATTCCGAGTCTTCGAGACCAATGAGGGGGTCTGGGTTTCGTGCCCTCCGAGTCAAATCGGTAAAACCGTTCATATCGATGCTCCACGATCGAGTATCTCAGTTGCAGGAACGATCAAACAGGAATCGATGAGGGCTCGCCATGTCCAATGATTTTTCGAATGATCCAGGGATCGAAAAAAGCCTACTCCAGCAAACCGCGCTCGCACTGCAAAACCAATTTCGCGACGTCGTTTTCGAACAAGACCGACGGGTCCATCACATTCGCTTCGAAATCCGTGAATCAACCGCTAGTTCCGAAACATCGCATGGAGCCCCATCGCTGGAAATCTTCGGACACTTGGAATTCGCAGGTGACCTAGAGGATGCACTCGAGACGATTCGACGAAGCTACCCTCTGGAGATCCTCAAGATAGGTTCATCGGCTAGCGAACCGAACATCATCCAAGCCAACATTTCGCCACTTGCCCAAGGCCCCGGTTGGAACGCGCTCCGGAATATGCCGGCTGTATTCAAACTCGAAATCCTACTGCTCGAACCCTCGGTAACCATTCGGTTTCCCGCACCGGATCTGGCCCCTGGCGATGCTCAGTCGCGTAGCGAGGTGATCTTTCTGATCCATGGCATTCGAGACCGTGCTCGATGGCAGTCTCTGGTCAAGCGAATCATGGAAGAGATCGATGGTGTGGAGGTCATCCCTATCCGATATGGCTATTTCGATGTTTTTCGTTTCTGGCTGCCGGTATGCACTCGAAGTAAACCCATTCGTTATACACGAAAGCAGATACAAATCGGAAAAAACAATTACCGGGTCGATAAGTACTCGGTCATCGCTCACAGTTTTGGAACCTATGCCATCTCCAAGGTTCTTGATGACACCCAAGACCTTGCACTTGAGCGATTGGTGCTATGCGGTTGTATCATCCCTAACAGCTATCCTTGGGAACATCTAAAAGGTCGCATCAAGCATAAAGTCATCAACGATTATGGCACTCGAGATATTTGGCCCTTCTGGGCTCGAAAACTCAGTTGGGGGTACGGTGAAACTGGACGCTATGGCTTTGGTCGATCGGATGTCGAAGACCGAGCCCACAACCATGGCCACAGCGATTACTTTGACGAGTCCTTTATCCGCGCCTACTGGAAACCACTGTTCGAAAGTGGCCAAGTCGTCAAATCCACTTGGGAAGAGAAAGCTCCTAAGCCTTCAAGGATCCTCGAAATCATCTCGATGCTTCCAGTAAAAAGCTTGCTCGCGGTTTTCTCAACCGCCTTGGCCATCGCGGTATACCAACTTGTTCAATGGCTCGTATCGAGCGCCAATTAGAGGCTTATAATTCGCAAGCTCGAATCGTTGAAGTGACAAATGCGTCGACCTCAGACTCGGTATTGTAGAAATAGAATGAAGCCCGAGCACTAACCCCTATCCCAAACCGCTCGTGCAAGGGCATCGCACAGTGGTGGCCGACTCGAATCGCAACCCCTGCAGCGTTCAAATACTGCCCGATCTGATCGGAATGTATCCCTTGCACCACAAAGGAAACGATCCCTGTTTTACTGCCGATCGATGGACCCAAGACCCGCAAACCCGGTATCGCCGACAGCCCATCGATAGCTCGCTTGGCCAACTTTCTCTCGTGCTCCAAAATAGCTTGGCTACCTACCCTTGTAAGGTACTCCAATGCCGGCTTGAGTGCGATCGCTTCGACAATCGGTCCCGTCCCCGCCTCAAAACGATGGGGTAAGTCGGCGGACGTAAAGCCTGCTTTGCTAACGGATTTGATCATGTTCCCACCACCCAAAAACGGGGGCATCGATTCGAGCAACTCGCGTTTTCCGTAGAGAACTCCAATGCCAGTTGGCCCAAGCATCTTGTGGCCGCTAAAGACCACCCAATCGGCATCCCATTGGGTCGGTGAAACGCTTCCGTGGGGTACACTCTGAGCAGCGTCGACAAGAACTTTCGCTCCTACACGATGGGCCGCATCGACAATGCCTCGAACGGGATTGATTGTCCCGAGCACGTTCGAGACAGCCGTGACCGATACCAGTTTGGTACTAGGCCCTAAGACCCTATCTAGCGATTCGATATCCAGTTGATAATCGTCTCTGACAGCCAGCCACCGGATCACTGCACCCGTGCGCTCGGCTAGTTGCTGCCACGGAACAATATTCGAATGATGCTCCATCTCGGTCAGGACGATCTCGTCTCCAGGCTTGAGGTTCGCATCACCCCAACTGCGAGCAACAAGATTGATCGATGCGGTGGTTCCAGAGGTAAAGATAATCTGTGAAGACGATTCGGCTTGCAACCAGCTAGCCAGAGCCTCTCGCGACTCCTCCATCGCAGCGGTTGTCTCTGCAGCGAGTTGATGGCCGCTGCGATGCACGTTGGCATAATGCTTGCGATACACGCGACTCATGCAGTCGATCACCGATGTTGGTCTTTGCGACGACGCGGCATTGTCCAGATAGGCCCATGGCTTGCCGCAAGGAAGTTTCTCGGAGAGGATCGGGAAATCATCCCGACAGGTCTCGATCCGAATCGCAGGAAGTGTAACACGATAGCCTGTAACCAATTTGGGCATCGACTCAATCGTCGCATTGGCCAGCGAGGCACCTTTGGCGATCGCCAAAATTCTCTGCACCATCGAGTGCAGACCGTTGCTTCGCATCGGAGTCAAGAACGATTTGAGTTTGATCTCATCGAAGAATGAATCGACGGAAAACGCGAGAATGTCGGAAGCTTTTCGTCCGGAATAAGCCGCCAGCAGAATTGCGACCAAGCCGCGTACCATCGGTGCATCGCTCGATCCACGAAAGTCAATTTTGTCCCCATTGAGGCTGGGAACCAACCAAACCATGCTCTGGCAACCCAGTACGCGATACTCCTCAGTCTGATACTCCTTGGGCAGATCAGGTACGGTTTGTCCAAGTTCAATCAGATAGGCGATACGCTCTTCGGGCGATTCAAGATCCGCCACCTCTTCGCGGATCTCGTCGATGCTGATCCGCGTGCTCGTTGGGCTCATCGTTAAAATATCCCAAGCTGATCTCGGGCATCCTCGGTCATCTTCTCGGGTGTCCACGGTGGATCCATCACCACCTTGATATCGACTGCACCAACGCCAAGCATCTCCTCGATCACTTGTCGACTATTGGCTACAAGCTGAGGCCCTGCAGGGCACATCGGACTGGTCATGGTCATCTCGACGTTGACATCCAGTTTGCCCTCTTGGCCCGGGACAATATCGACGACATAGATCAACCCAAGATCTACGATATTGACGAAGAGTTCAGGGTCAATCACCCGTTTGAGTTCCTCGCGTACTTTGTCCTCGGTGATCGCAAGAGTCGGATCTACCTGGGTAGGTTCAGTTCCTGTGGGTTCTGTGTTCTCGGACATACTTATGCTCTTTCGTACTAATCTAATCTAGCGAACATTACTCGCTCAGAGCCACGTAGATCTTTCCCGATTCGATCTTCACACGATGGCTCGGTGTGTCTTCGGTTGCTGGCATGCACATGGCTTTGCCCGTCCTGACATCGAACTTAGCCCCATGCCTTGGGCAAACCAAGCAATTACCGTCGAGTTGACCATCACCCAGGGTGCCTCCGTCGTGGGTACACATGTCCTCGACGCAATGGACTTGGCCGTCGATTTCCACAAGCACCACGAATCGATCATCGACTTCGAAGGATTGCGGTTGGTTCGGGCGGATCTGGTCTCTGGGGCAAACGTAATGGAACTGGGACATTGTGGATGTTTCTTTCACTCGTACTTGCGAACTTGGCGTGCGATCGCTGCTCCGAGTGCATCGCGGACACTCTCGATGGTAATGCGGTCGAAGATTTGCTGGAAGAAACCAGTGACGATCATTCGAATCGCTTCTGACCGTGTGAAACCTCGGGATTGTGCGTAGAAGATCAATTCTTCATCGACTCGCCCGCTGGTGCTGCCGTGCGTGCAACGCACATCGTCGGCGTTGATCTCTAAGCCAGGAATCGAGTCGGCTCGGGCCGCATCGCTGAGCATGAGGTTGTCGTTGCGCTGATAACCATCGGTCTTTTGAGCACCCTGGCTGACCTTGATCATCCCTCTCCAAACCGTTCGCGATCGGTCCTGCAAAACACTCTTGTACAAAAAGTCGCTCGTGCAGTGGGGTGCTTTGTGATGCTGCAAAGTGTTGTAGACCAAATGCTGGCGGTCTTGGGTGAACATCACACCGTTGACTTGACTTCTTGCACCTGGCTCAACAAGCTCGACGCGCTGATCGACCTGCGCAAACCTTGCACCCACCGCAGCGACGGTCCATTGCAATTGGGCATCCCGACCTACCGAAGCTCTTTGGTGGGCAAAGTGCCAGCTACCCTTGCCCCAGTCTTGCAAGTTCACATACCGAAGATGGCTGTTGCCATGCTGGATCAGTTCGACACCTCCGCAGTGAAATCCGCGAGTATCGGCCGTGGGACTCGACGACTCAAATAGAATCGTTGCCTCTGCACCTTCCTCAAGAACAATCAGCGTATGCGATAAATCGACTTGGCCATCCCCCATGGCTGCGTGGAGATGGATCGGTCGCTCGACCCGGACATTGCGAGGAACATAGACAAAGTAGCCATCGCTCCACATGGCTGTTTGCAAAGCAGCGAAGCGATCGCTTTTGGGACAGATCAGACTGTGCAGGTACTTTTCAACCAATGCCGAATGGTCTCGAGCGCACCTGGATAAAGATCCGACAACCACACCCCGAGCAGCGAGCCCCTCATCGAGCGACTCTGAAACAACCAAGCCGTTGACGCTTCGGCAGCTTGCCGAAACATCGACCCCATCGAGCAAGCGAACTGGGGATCCAGTTGCAATCTGGGAGTTTTCCTCGACATTCGGTGCAAACTTGCTGAGCTTAAGCCCTCGGATATCCGATCGCATCCAATTCTCATCGCGAGGATTGGGCCAATCGAGCCCTTGAAAAATCTCCCAAGCCTCTTTGCGTTTGGCCGTTAACCACAGTGGGTCGATGCGTTTTTCGAGTAAGCGATCGAAGGCGTTCTGGCCAAAAGTTTCGGCGGAATCCAATCGATCGGTAAGTGTTGATGTTGTCATGTCGATTAACCCACCGAACCTTCCATTTGGAGTTGGATCAAGCGGTTCATTTCGACCGCGTATTCCATGGGAAGTTCCTTGACCAGTGGCTCGATAAATCCGTTGACGATCATCGTGCTAGCCTCGGCTTCAGAAAGCCCGCGGCTCATGAGATAAAAGAGTTGTTCCTCACCGATACGAGACACACTTGCCTCGTGACCGATGCTCACATCCTGATCGAGGATTTCGATGTAGGGGTAGGTGTCGCTTTGGCTCTTGGAGTCCAGAATCAGCGCGTCGCAAACGACGTTCGACTTGGACTTGCGAGCATCCTTTTCCACGCGTACCAACCCACGGTAACTGGCTCGACCCCCATTTTTGGAAATCGATTTGCTGATGATTTGACCCGTGGTGTGGGGTGCCGCATGCACGAGCTTGGCCCCGGCATCTTGATGCTGACCGGCCGAAGCAAAAGCGATCGATAGAATCTCTCCGCGCGCTCCGGGTTCGAGCATGTAAACCGCAGGATACTTCATCGTCAGTTTGCTACCCAGGTTTCCATCGACCCACTCCATGGTCGCATCGGCATAGGCAACGGCTCGCTTGGTCACCAAGTTGTAGATGTTGTTGGCCCAGTTTTGGATCGTCGTATAACGGCAACGGCTACCCCGTTTGCAGATGATCTCGACGACCGCAGAGTGAAGCGATTCCGAAGAGTACATCGGTGCTGTACAGCCTTCGACATAGTGAATACTTGCACCCTCATCGACGATGATCAGCGTCCGCTCGAACTGCCCCATGTTCTCGGCGTTGATACGAAAATAAGCTTGGAGAGGGAAGTCGATCTTGACCCCTTTGGGTACGTAGATGAACGATCCGCCCGACCATACCGCAGAGTTGAGGGCTGCGAACTTGTTGTCATTCGGCGGAATGATGGTTCCAAAGTACTCTCGCAACAGGTCTGGGTGTTCTCTGACAGCCGTGTCGGTGTCGGTGAAGATCACACCCTGTTGAACGAGGTCTTCTTTGAGCGAACCGTAGACGACTTCGCTCTCGAATTGGGCTTTGACCCCAGCGAGGAACTTCTTTTCGGCTTCGGGGATTCCGAGTTTGTCAAAGGTGTCTTTGATTTCCTGTGGGACATCTTCCCATGTTCGACCCTGTTTGTCCGTCGGCTTGAGATAGTAGAAGATGTCTTGGAAGTCTACGTCGATGCTACCGCCCCATTTAGGCATCGGCTTGGAATGGAAAATCTCGAGCGACTTGAGGCGAAACTCGCGCATCCAAGCCGGCTCGTTTTTCATTTCCGAGATTTGCTCGACAATCTGAGCATCGAGACCTTTGCGGGCCTTGAAGACAGCTTTGCTTTCGGTGCGAAAATCGTATTTGTTGATCTCGCCGATGGTTTCGTTGGTCGATGTATCTGTAGACATGAGTTGGTGTTTCTGGAAGGTTTGAGTTTGGGCTACTAGACTGCCAAAGGCTCTTCTTTGGCAAGCATCTGTTGGTTGGCCGCCTCGGCATCCGGATAGGCTTTGCGAATACGATCGTATCCATGGTCATGCAACTGGCGAGCAAGTTCGGCACCGCCGGTCTCGACAATCCGTCCGCCGAGCATCACGTGGGTAAACTGCGGCGGATTGTGCTCCAAAAGCTTGTCGTGGTGAGTGATAATCAATAGACCCATCTTATCGCGACCGATCTCGGCAATCGAAGCGCTCGCTAGACGAACCGCATCGGCATCCAAACCGCTATCGGTCTCATCGAGAATCGAGAACTTGGGCGAAAGCATCGCCATGGTGAGAATCTCCGCACGCTTCATCTCTCCACCAGAGAATCCGTCATTGACATAACGACGAGCAAATTCTGGATCCATCTTAAGCTGCTCCATTTTGCCCTTGAGCTCCTTGCGAAATTCACGCATGGCAATCAAATCCTCCCCCTCTTTGCGATCAGGACGGCGGACATTGGTAGCCGCATGTCGCAAGAAGTCAGCCATCTTGACTCCAGGGATTGCTACCGGACGCTGAAAGGCCATGAAAATCCCAGCGCGAGATCGCTCGTCGGCCTCGAGCTCTGTCAAGTTCACATCGTCGAGCCAAATCGATCCTTCGGTGATCTGATAATTCGGATGGCCAGCGATCGCTAGGCCAAGGGTACTCTTGCCCGAGCCGTTGGGGCCCATCAGCGCGTGAGTCTCGCCGAATTTAATCACCAAATTCACACCGCGCAAAATCGGTTTGTCATTGACCGACACATGCAAATTTTCGATCCGAAGTATATGGCTCATTCCAGTTGCTTCTAAGTTTCTTAAAGGTTTGAGGTTTGGGGGATTTGTTTTTGAGTTGGCTTGAATTGGCAAGACCCATGGCCGTCGAGTTTGCAACAACTCAACTCTAGCGGCTGGCCAATGGCTTCGCTGAGAACCTGCTGCTCCAAATGGCACAAGCTTCGATCGACATCGCGGCTGGTCAGATCCGGATAGGGACACGCATGCACCGAGAGGACCGGTAAGCCTTCGATGCTCACGAAGGAGGCCGGAATCCGCCTAGCGGCCATCAAACCCGCAAGCGACTTCATCCGATCCTCAAGGCTCCCGTCGGGCAATAAATCCCGAAAAGCTCTTCCCATCCGTTTGGAGACTTTGTCAATGAGCTTGGCCTTCGTCCCACCCTCTTCGAACTCCATGATCTCGCTCCAGAGGGCTACAGCCAGATCCGTGTAGGTCACACCGACTTGCCTCCAACCTAAATCGGTCAAGAAATAGGAGAAGGTCGGTCTGCCACGACCCACCGTATTCTTACGACGCTCGACGTAACCAGCGTTTTCGAGCCGATCGAGCCGCTGGCGAACCGCCGTAGCAGTAACCTCCAATTTTTCCGTCAGATCAACAACCGTTAGCCCTTCTTGGCGGCGCAGCAGATCCAAGACCAACTGGTCGACCGGGCGGGTGGGGATCTGGCTGTTTGAAGGTGCTAAGTCCATGATTTTAATGACCTTACGGCAATCAAAGGCGCCTGCAGATGGCTCTACGACGCATTGGAGTATAGGGAATTTGGCAATTTAGACAAGCTTCATTGCGAAAAACAATAAGGCCACTGGCTCGACTCGATTGATTCTGGAAACCGGGCAAGCTTGCGAAAAATGGACAAGCCTGGAAAGAGAGAGCAGATCGGTCTTGATGCGACTAAGGTTTTTTTCGTACCGTCGACGGCCCACGGATCCATCTACTAAAAATCCCAGCGCAATCAAGGAAGATGCAATGGTCGATTTGAATCGAAAACTTCAAGCCCACCAACAATTTCTATCCTATCGCCTTGCCATAGCGATGGCTCTGGTAAGTTTTCAAACAGCCAGCATGGGGCTGGCCCAGGAGCCACGTAAGCCATCGTGGATGCCTTTTCCCATGGGGCGAGCTTCGAGCAATTTCACCCCCAGCAATCCCACCACTAGCAATCCCACTCCCAATAATACCACTCCGCCTAACTCCATTAATGCAAACACCACTCCGTCGAATCCTCCCCAAAGCGATCCGAGTCGACCGCAGCCATGGTTGATGTGGGCCGATCCCTTGGCACCGAATTCTCAGCAACCTGGCGATTGTTATTTTCGTCGCACGATGGAATTGCCTGAAATCGAAAAGTGCTTTGTCGAAATCGATTGTCAAACGAAAACAGATGTCTATTTCAACGGTCAGCGAGTAAGGCCAGCCAAGCCTGGTACTGGCAAGCAACGGATCGAACTGCAGTCGGCAGTGCGCCCAGGACAGAATGTTCTTGCGATGGCCGTTCAAGCAACGACAACCAGCACTCCTGGAGTTCGAGTCGAGTTCTATTTCAAACCCAAGCAAGGCAACTGGCGATTGGTGGTCTCCGATGCGGATTGGAAAGCATCCAAGGGGGCTCCTCGCAACTGGCAGACTCTTGGCTTTAACGATGGCTCGTGGTCTGAAGCAGTGGATTTGAATCAAGCCTCCAGCGCCCTAGCTAGCTCACCGACTTTTGCCCAAGGAAGTCAACCCAACGAAGATGCCGCACGGAGTGTCCCAGAGCCTGGAGCATTGCCGCTGGTTGCACAGCAGGTAGGTAATCGAAAGAACCCTCTAGAAGAACGCTTCACGATCGTGCCTGGCTTTGCGATCGAAGAAGTTGCGGATGCAAAAATCGGATCTCTGATCGGGATGACCTTCAACGAATTTGGACATATTATCGCTTCGGTCGAAGGGGGCGGTTTGATCCTTATGTACGACACCAACAAGGATGGTGTTCCAGATACGTCCAAGCCCTACTGCGATTTGGTTGAAAATGTGCAAGGTATCTTGGCACTCAACGGAGATGTGTATGTCACCGGCGAAGGCCCCGATGGATCGGGCTTCTATCGATTGATCGATGCGGACCGCAACGGTGAGTTGGAAAAGTGTGAGACGTTAGCTAAGTTCAAGGGTACTCCTGGAGAGCATGGTGCGCATCAAATCGCCTTCGGGCCCGATGGTTGCTTGTATCTATCGATCGGAAACCACGCCGGCTTAGCTGAAACCCCAGCAGGCTACCAACCGTTGATGAATCCTTACGAAGGAGATTTGATTCGACCTCGCTTTGAAGATCCAGGTGGGCATGCGATGGGGATCAAAGCACCGGGTGGAACGGTCGTCCGGTACGACCTGAGTCAACGAACCATGAGTGTTGTGGCCGGCGGTCTTAGGAATGCCTACGATCTATCGTTCCATCCCAACGGATCGATGTTCCTGCATGATAGCGACATGGAAGCCGATATCGGATCGGCTTGGCACCGCGCCACGGGGCTTTTCAAAGTCATCGAGGGTGGTGAGTTCGGATGGCGAAGCGGTTGGGCAAATTGGCCCGAGTACTATCCGGATCGCCTTGGATCCTTGGCCAATACCGGACGCGGATCGCCCACCGGGATCACTGTTTACAATCACTTTGCATTCCCAGCCCGCTACCACCGCGCGATCTTCACAGCCGACTGGTCCGAAGGTCGAATCGTGGCTGTGCAAGTCGACATGCTCGATGGTGGAAAAGTTCGGGCCGAGGATTTTGTCGTCGGTACACCGATGAATGTGACGGATGTCGAAGTCGGCCCAGATGGAGCTTTGTATTTTTGCTGCGGAGGAAGAGGTACCGAAGGTGGCATCTACCGAGTCCGTTGGCAAGGAAAGATTCCTGATGCGGTACGGAATCTAGGTGACGGAATTGCTAAAGCCATCCGCCAGCCACAACTCTATTCGGCCTATGCCCGCCAAGCCGTCGCGATCACCAAACGCGAGATCGGTCAGGCTTGGGACGAACAAGTCCTAGGGGTCGCCTTCAGCGAAGAAAACCCAGCCCGCTATCGCACCCAAGCCCTCGATTTGATGCAACTGCTAGGCCCAGTTCCTACGCCAGAGATCTTGGTGGAGTTGTCCAAGACCCCCAACGATCAGGTGCGTTCGAAAACGGCTCGATTGATGGGCCTGTGCGCAAGCGACACGGCCGTTTTGGCCCGCCTTCGCGAACTGCTTGCCGACGAATCTCCCGAAGTCAGGCTTGCTTGTTGCGAGGCATTGATTCGCAGCGGTCAACCTTGTGAGCCGACCGAAATCCGGCCTCTGCTGCTGAGCGAATCCCGCGAAGAACGATTCCTGGCTCGCCGTCTGCTGATGAATATCCCAACGAACCAATGGCGGAAATTTCTGACCGACAGCAATAGCAAAGTTGTCATTCAGACGGCTCTGGCACTGGTGCATCGCGACCGGGATCCAACCACCTGCGCTCAGGTCATGGATCACCTGATGCGAGTCTCCAAAGGCTTCGTCAGCGACGCAGACTTTCTCGACCTGTTGAGAACCATGCAAGTGGCCCTGCATGTCAGCGGAGCCAAGGGGGCAGACTACCCAGACGTAGGTGCGTTTGTTACCCATGAGTTCCCCACCGGGAACTCGACGATTAACGGCGAACTGATTCGCTTGGCCACATTTGCTCAAGTCGATTTGGTTTCCGAAGCGGTTGCTTATCTGAAAACCGATGCGACGATGGCCGATCGAATGCTCATCGCCATGCACTTGCCGATGATGCCCCACGAATGGACTTCGTCCGAACGCATGGCCACGTTGCAGTTTCTCGAAGGGACACTAGGTGACCAGACCGGTGGATCCTATGCACTGTATGTGATGAAAACCTCCGAGTCGCTTTCGAAGTATCTTACCGAGCGCGAAGCCCTGCAAATTCTCGACCTCGGCGAGCGCTACCCCAATGCTGCGATGGCAGCGCTGTATAAACTCCCGGAACAACTGAACATCGATCAAATCGAAAAACTCAAGAAACTCGACACCGCGATCGATCAAGGCGGACTTGAGAGCGACGTGTACAAGCGGCTCAAGACGGGTATTACTGCGATCCTATCGATACAAAACGACGAATCGGCCATCGAACATTTGCGCGAAAGATGGCGCAAGAGCCCCGATCGCCGCGCGACGATCGCGCTTGCAATGTCCCAAAAACCCAACGATGCGAATTGGGATTATCTGG
>JAJTFC010000154.1 GCA_021298315.1 Planctomycetaceae bacterium | reverse complement strand
TTGTTCGAAAATGCGTCCACCAAAGTGCCTAACTAGCCCTTCGTGAATCGCTTTTGACGAGGAAACGAAAAGGGTGGTCGGTGCTTGTCGCACTTACCACCCTTTTTTCGTTTGTTCGATCCCCAGTGCTGAGCAGTTCATTCGCGCTCAGAGTAATCGATAACGGCTGACTTGTTCAACGATACTACCGCCGAGCTGTGTGGTTAGCTTTGGTAGTTTTTGTTGTTCAAGTAAACGAAAGGGGGGTGTTCTGTGCACTTGTGTGTGTGACTCAGACACCCCCTTTTTTCGTTTTCTGGTTCTTCAGGTGTTTTAGCGGCTACAGCGATTTGTTTTGGGCCTGGCTATTGCGTGCTCGCGCTCAGTGAAACGGTGCTCGAATTGGATTTCAATTAGAACGACGCTTTCACGAATCAGAGGTTGTTTTCGTCTCACGCATCTCAACTCTCGACGAGCGTCTGCTCCAAATCGCGAAAAGCCCCCTCTGTCGTTGTCGACTCGGCAAAATAACCAATGCCCCTCGAAAAAAACTACATTGTTTTTATTGCTGTTTTCCCCGCCTTTTTGACACAAAAATCCATTTGCAAACTTTTTCCGATCGCTCGACAACCCTTCTGGCATACCCTTTGCAATCTATCCCTTTTGTAAAGACAAGTGGACAGTGGATTGGGTGGAAGTATGACCACCTTGTTCGAAAATGCGTCCACCAAAGTGCCTAACTAGCCCTTCGTGAATCGCTTTTGACGAGGAAACGAAAAGGGTGGTCGGTGCTTGTCGCACCTGCCACCCTTTTTTCGTTTGTTCAAAGGATGGAGATGTTTGATCTGCTAAAATACCGAAATGGCCGAAAAAACCATCTCAGACGAAAACTGATGAGTCACGCTCCTATCGATCAAGAGTACCAACAATATGAGCAACTTAAGTGCTCGTTTGCACCATAGGGGGCTGTTTTTCTGGGGGGTAAGTGTCCTCATTAACTGCTTGACATCGCATGCGCAAGATCCGCCGAGTCCAGACGCATTTATCCGTAAATATTGTTTGGAATGCCACGACGTTCAATCGAAGAGCGGTGGCTTGGATCTCACAAACTTTGCGATGAACTTCGATAGCACGGAGGCCTTTCGCCTATGGATCCGCCTTCATGATCGAGTGCGATCTGGCGAAATGCCACCCAAAGAATCGCACAGGCCCCAAGAGCAAGAGGCTAACGTATTTCTTGCAAAGCTTTACGAAGCCTTAGTGGCTCATGATTCACAGTTACGTGGAACCAACGGTCGCCGAGTGCTGCGGCGTCTCAACCGCAGTGAATTTGAAAATACGCTTCGGGATCTACTCGATCTCCCATGGCTTGAGGTGAAAGACCTTCTTCCAGACGACGGTAGGTTTGAAGGCTATACGAAATCCGCGGCGGCACTGGATGTGTCACCAGTTCTTTTAGCAAAATACGCCGAAGCGATCGAAATAGCACTCCATACTGCCGTTGCCAAATGGGCTGTACCTCCGGAAGTCCAACGTATCACGCTCTACGCAAACCAACAATACGATTACAAAGTCCTCATGGGAGGCGGTGATGCTGTGATGCTCACTCCAGACATGAAGTACGACGACTCCCGCTTTCCAATGCCTAGTGCAACCAACGCGGACGGAAACTATCCCAGCGGAAAGTGGACCTTCGGTGGCAAATATCCCGGGCTGGGGGAGGCAGAGCGCGATGGTGTCTTTAAAGAGGGGGCAACCGTAGGAATGACCAGAACCTTCGGTGAAGCCTTCGCTG
The DNA here is from genome assembly GCA_021298315.1 of Planctomycetaceae bacterium. GTDB lineage: Bacteria > Planctomycetota > Planctomycetia > Pirellulales > Pirellulaceae > JBKCUI01. The sequence continues at coordinate 6,661 of JAJTFC010000154.1, read as the reverse complement.
GACGTTTCAATTTTGCTCCTATCCACCCAGGACGCTACGAGATCGGTCTGTCTGCTTGGTCCTATTGGTGGGAAAAGGGAGAGGTAAAACCCTCGCCGCGATCGGGGGCTGTTGGCATCTATTGCGGTGATCGGCTACTGGGCTTCGTCGTCGCGCCGAGCCTCAAGCCGACTTATACGCAACTACAGGTGGATATCACGCCCTCGAATGAGAATCACCTTCGAGCCGCAGGTGCATCCTTCCTCGATGCCCATGTCTATTTTTCTCAAGGGCAGATCAAAGCCTACTCCGGTGCTGGTGTAGCCATCGACAAGTTGGAAGTTGCTGGGCCACTGTACGACCAATGGCCCCCTCCGAGCCATCGTCGCTTGTTCGGCGATCTTCCTATCGTTCCATTTTCTAAACTTGACCCGAGTGTTCCAAAACCACTTCGCCCTACCTCCTTTCGAGAAGCTCGCGGTGCCATCAACGGGCCAGGTCGATTGGTACCGGGGGCGACCTTTTCGGAAAACCCGCAAGAAGATGCGAGACGTCTTTTATCGAACTTTCTACCACGAGCCTTTCGTCGCTCAGTTAATCAAGTCGAAATTGAACGATACGCGGCCATCGCGGATAAACGAATCGCAGAAGGTGCATGCTTTGAAGACGCTCTCCTAGACTGCTATCGTACTGCGCTGATGAGCCCTGACTTCCTCTTTCTCAATGAACCTGAAGGCAGATTGGACGATCATTCGCTGGCTTCTCGTCTATCCTACGCATTGTGGAATTCTTGTCCCGATGATTCACTATTGCAAGCGGCAAAAAATTCAACCGTTCAACATCCCGATTCTCTGCGACTGATCGTTGATCGAATGCTCAATGATCCAAAGGCTGAGCGGTTTTTCAATGATTTTCCCGACCAGTGGTTAGACCTGCGAGACTTTGATCTCACTAGCCCCGATAGACAACTCTACCCCGAATTTCAACCCTATCTCCAAGACGCGATGCGACGCGAGCCCCGTGAATTCTTCAAGTACGTTCTGATCAATAGACTAACTGCATCGCATCTCTGGTCGACCCCGATCAACTTGGTCAACCAACGCCTTGCGGAACACTATGGAATCGAGGATGTCCAAGGGGTTCATTTTCGACGAGTCGATGTCGATCAAAGTCGAAATCCACGAGGCGGTTTCTTGACCATGGCGGCTATCAGCAAAGTAACCGCCAACGGTTCGACCACTAGCCCGGTCAAGCGTGGGGCTTGGGTTCGAAAGAAACTCTTCGGGCAACCCCCACAACCTCCTCCCCCAAACACCCCTGCGATCGAGCCTGACCTTCGAGGTGCAACAACGATTCGAGAGCAATTGGCTTCGCATCGCAATGATCCAGCGTGTGCAAGTTGCCACGCAACTTTTGATCCTCCAGGATTCGCCTTGGAAGCGTACGATGTCATCGGCGGTCTTCGCGGCTTCTATCGAGCAACACAAGGTAGCAAAACGCCCGATGTCCAGCAGATTTTTCGTGCCTATTTGAGTCCAGAGGGAGAATTCAAAAACCATTATGGATTTCGCGATGGCCAGTCCGTCGATGCCAGTGGAGAACTTCTCGATGGTCGTAAGTTCGCCTCATTTCGGGAGTATCAAGCAATGCTTGCAGATGAAACATCTGTATTGTCGAGGAATCTTACAAACCAATTGGTCATGTATTTCACTGGAGCACCCGTAAGCTTTTCGGATCGATCCGAAATCGATCAAATACTTCAGCGCGCCGGTGGTGCAAATCCCAATCTCCATGAGCTGATCCATCAAGTGATCCAAAGCTCCCTATTCAACAACAAATAAATAGTACGAATTGTTGTAAATACAGTTCGGTATCCTGAAAGGAATTGAAAATGTCCCTTCCTCGTCGAACTTTCCTTCGCGGCTCAGGCATAGCTATCTCGCTCCCGATGCTCGATGCGATGATTCCAGCATTGGATCGTTCTGCAAAAGGCTATGAGACACCTGCTGGATTACCTCGCCGCATGATTGCGATCCAAACCAATATGGGCATTTTGTCCCAACACTTTTTTCCGACCGTTTCGGGGAAGGACTTTGAGCTGACTCCCTATCTCGAAGTATTGAAGGACTTCAAAAGCAAAATGACGGTCTTCAGTGGCGTCTCGCACCCAGATGTTGATGGTGCTCACGAAGCTGAACGGTCGTTTCTATCGGCAGCCCCCCATCCAGGCGGAGCTGGATTCAGGAATTCGATTTCTCTCGACCAGTTGGCCTCTGAGCAGCTTGGACCGGTTACACGTTTTCCGTCGCTGGTTCTTGATGTGAATGCGGAGAGTACTCAAGGAATGTCGTTCTCGCGAAGCGGAGTAAAAGTCCCCTCGGAGAAAAGCCCTGCGAAGCTTTACGCGAGCATGTTCTTACAAGGTAAACCGTCGGAAATAGAGGCGAGAATCGCCGACCTGCAGCGAGGACGCAGTTCCCTGGATTTCGTCTCCGATGACGCTAAAAGACTCGCCAGAACAGTAGGAGCTTCGGATCGAGCAAGATTGGATCAGTACTTCTCAGCTCTTCGAGATTACGAAAACCAACTTCAGCTAGGGCAAGAATGGGAGCGAAAACCTAAACCAACCCCCTCTGCTCCAGCTCCTACGGATGTTACAGAGAATAAAAGGCTGATGGATAAAATTCGTCTGATGCTCCAAATCGCACGCTTGGCGTTCGAATCCGATAGCACTCGGGTCGTCAGCCTCTTCATTAATACCTTTAGCATCGTACCAGACTTGCCCGGTGTTAAAGATGAGACGCATAGCATCACTCATCACGGAGGTAGAAAAGAGGCACTCGATCAACTATTCATCATCGAAAGCGCTCAATTCAAGGTGTTGGCCGAGTTTCTTGCAGAACTGCAACGCGCAAAAGAAGGGGATGACTCGCTGCTTGATCGTACCTCCGTACTCTATGGAGCACCGATGGGGAACGCTGCAAGCCACGACAACAAGAATCTACCCGTGCTGTTGCTAGGTGGAGGGTTCAAGCACCCTGGGCACTTAACGTTCGATTCAAAGAAGAACTATCCGCTGCCCAACCTCTACCTGAGCATGTTGCAGCGCATGGGAATTCCACTCGACAAGTTCGCTACGAGCACCGGCACCATGCAAGGCTTGGAGTTTGCTCTATGATTGCCTTACTTCACGCGATCGATAGGAGTAATCTTGAAATGAAGCCACGGCTTGGCTTCGGTCTCTTGCTCAACCGAAGGACTTGCTGAAAGTGTCAATGTGCCATTGCCAACACCGGAGTAAAAGCAAGGACCGATTAGCAGTTGGTTGACGAGCTCATTTGATGATGAATCTTTAGGATGGCCTGGCGGATCGATTTTAAGCACTCGGACCATCTCGCCACTCGAAATACCTGAATGAGCAAGCTGTCCGTCGACTTTACTCCTTTGGCTGGTTTTAACCCGATAGCGAAATCGGATCTCGTGCAGACTACCCGATCCATCGGGTTGTTTACCGTCTTTTAAACGACGTCTTGTGATTACCATCCAGCCGGAGAATTCAACGAGGCTTTCGTCCTCTTCCAATTTGAGGATTTTACCAATCGTTCCGAAATCCAAAGGCTCAGGAGCCAAGCTCTCTTTGTTCAGTAGATCTATCTGACCCTCCAATTTGCAATTGGGATAGCCAGACCATTTCAGAACATAAACTTCATCGAGCGGATTCTTCTCGTCGCTCAGAATGTCGTTGGCAAACTCGGCAGCGTCTTGGTCAAGCCAAACCTGCGGGGTTTTTTTCTCTTGCGATTCCGAAGCGGGCTCCTTTGCTTCGGTTAAGAAAGAAACCTTTTGCAAGTCAGGTCCAATGTAGCTTGTACGACGATCGTCTTGGCATCCGCAGATAGCTAGACTCGTCAGGATCAAAAGGATCGATGATCTCACGTCATATTCTCCACATGGAAAGGGGACAGGGCAATATTCTACCCACAAAGATGTGAAGCGTCATGAAAGTTCCGATCTGATCAACGATCTCAGAAAAATCTAGTTTTCAGCGTTCTCAACGACCAATAGCCCAACCCCTTTGAGCGGAAACGAAGAAGGCTGTTAGACCAATCGGTTCATTTCGCCTGTGTCGGCAAAATATCGATTCTTGCTACGGTATCGCCTATATGCAACCATCCCGAAAACCAAGGACATACTCACAATGCTACTTGGCTCTGGGGTGGCAGTTCCACCAGCGTATGGCCGATCCCTTTCGCCAACTGCGCCTTTGCGATGGGGCTGGTGTTTATTTCGATTCCAGCCGAATTTTAGAACGTGACCCAGCTACCATCTCGAATCGTTTCGGGTGGATAGAGCACCAGCATATCCCCTTGCTCCAAACCCGAGATAATTTCCGTCTGCGTCCGACTCGATAATCCAATCTCGACGCCAATGCGCTCGACCCAATACCCCCCCCATGGGAACGTTCGGATCCTATAAACAAACCAACTACCTTGGAAGGATTCCAAGCAAGTTGTCGGAACCGTGAGCACATCAGGCTTGCTCTTGTCGATGCAAATATTCGCATCGACACGGAATCCGTCGCCGAGTTCCTTGCGGTCCTCCCATGGTTCATCCAAGTCGATAAGGACGTTGACTCGCCGTTCCTCAACTCCCAACGCAGAGATCTTCAGGAAAGCCGAAGGTTCAACGCGTCGAACGCTTCCTCCAAGGGGTCTTGAACCTCCCCAACCCCGGATCTCGACCTTCGCTCCCGGCTTGATCGACACTGCAGCCGTCGAGAGCACATCAACAAGTACTTCCATCTCTCTAGGATCTCCCACCTCAACAATGGGCGTGCCTGCAGCTACATACCCGGCGTCCTCTCGCATGACCCTCAGCACGAATCCGTCGATCGGCGAGCCGATGAGCATGGGCTCTCCCCCTTGGGAATCTCGAGCCTTGAGAACCGCTTGGGCCACTCCAAGCTCATGCTCAGCAATCGATCTCATGAATTCCGCTGCGCGCAACTCAGCCTTGGCGATCCGATTTCGATGCTCGATAGTTTCGTATTCCGACTGCGAAACGGAATTGGATTTAATGAGTTGACTGGCTCGGTAGAACTCATGCTCGGAAAGTTCGAGCGTTTCCAGGGCAACGCTCTTGAGCTGATCGGCTCGCAAGATCGATGCTTGTGCAACCTTGATTCGCTCTTCGGTCTCCAGTTTCGTGCGAGGATCTAGCAGATCCGAATCGGTCGGCTGCAAGGTGATGATCGGGGCAGTATCGAGTCCGACTGGGTCTCCTGGGTGGACTTGCAATCGAACCATCTTCCCACTGATAGGAGCGATGATTGCAAACCGCTCACGGACACGCGTGATCCCATCGTCATAGACGCTGATTTCGACAATGCCTCGTTGAGCCTTTGCGACCTCGATAGGAATCCGCGCAGGCCGAAGCGTAAAAACCACAAGCACAGCCAAGCTGGCTGTTGCAAGCAGGATCTTCCACCATTTCACTCGACGGCTTTTGACCTTGTTCACTCTCTTGCTTTCAAAACAGAAATCAAATCCAAGTTCTTGGTCATCCTCAGAACCATCAATCCACAAACGATCGTTGCTGCAATCATCACCGATACCGCGTAAAGAATCGTTTGCTGGTGAACGACAAACGGGAACCGATGGCTCTCGCTGTCCATGGCACGAACCAATCCATAAGCAAACAGGTAACCCAGCGGGACTCCTATCGGGATCGCCAATAGCATGGTCCAAAACAATTCCAAGAGCAAAACCCGATTGACCTCCGTCTGACGATATCCCAAGACTCGCATCGTGGCCAGATCTCGCGCACGCTCGCTGAAGGTGATCAAGGCTGAATTATAGGCCACGCCGATGGTGATGAGGGTTGCAAAAATCGCATTCACTAGCCGCATCCAACCGGTGCTTTTGGAAATCATTTCCCGAAAATTCGCCAACGCCGCACTTTTGTCTGTAACTCCAGAAATCGCGGGTGTCTCTTTGATCAAACGATACACCTGTTGCTTGGCTCCGGGCTGGATCGTTAAAAACAACCCGCTGATCCGAGGCCCCTCGAGCATCAATTCATGTAGGAAATCCTTAGGCAAAAATGCAGCAGGGCCTGTATAGTTGGGATAGATCCGCTCTACCGTCAATTCGAGCGACCGATTTTGACCCTCGAGCAAATCGATTTGGACTTTGCTTCCGACCCGAAGGTTAAGCTTTTGAGCAAGTTTGCCGGTGATGGTAAGTCCGCTGTGATTGGGAAATGCAATCGCACGGTCATGCTCATCGAGGACTCGAAACAACTGGGCATTTGGCTCTAACCCTAAAATCGCCAATCGGTCACTGACCAACCCGCTTCGCATTCGGATCGGAACCGAGCGATAAGCTTCTACTTGGCCAACCCCCGGCCACTGCTGGACTTCGTACAAACACTCCTGCGACCGTGGATCATAAAACGACAACTGCAAGTCCTGACGCTGAGATCGAGAGAACTGATGATCCAGTACGTAATCGATGGTCTTTTCCATAAACGAACTCAGGATCAATAAGGACACTCCCAATCCCATCCCAAGAACCGAGAAGAACGTCAGCCACAGATTGCCGACCATTCGGATCATGACCATTCGACCGATCGGTCGGAGTCTTCCAAGAAACGGTAAGTGCATGAGTCCTTTGGCCGGTGC
>JAJTFC010000153.1 GCA_021298315.1 Planctomycetaceae bacterium | reverse complement strand
GCTCCAGCGCTCAATGCGGTCACAAGACCCATCAGTGCTGGAAGAGCAAATAGCTTCTTCATTGTTCCATTCTCCCTAGAACGTTTGCAGTACCACGCAGGACACTAGTATCAACCGATGCGACGCTCTGCTATTTCGTCACTCCGTTGTTGTGGTGAACCAGTTTGACCAATGCGTCGCTCGAACATGGCACTCTTTGGCGATGCCAACAAATTTGCTCAGGCAGGGTCTCGTCCCTGGACGCCCTCGAGAGATCCTCAAGTAAAAGTCTCAGTTGCGGCTGAGACCTTCGACCATCGACCCAAAAGAGCGTTCTTGACGAGACCAGAGCAAACACCACTTCGGTGTGCATGTTCAACTCGGCGCATCAGGAAACTTATTCCCAACAGGCGATTTACATCGACTGGTGAGAAAAGATGGAACACAAAATCTAAGCTGGTCAGGTAATTTGAGACGTTTCGGTAGATTAACCGCAAAGGCTTTGACGAGCCTATCGGTTATGACGATTGCAAGCTCGACTCTACCAGGGGTTACTCTAGTCGCAATCGCTTTGCAAGCTTGGTGAATTTCCTCGCCGTTGGCTGCGGTTTAAACAATGTCGCTCTGGGCTAACTAAGGATTTCACTAGTAAATGCTTCTTGACTAACGCCATCGACTAGTAAAGATGTCTTTACTAGAAGCGGATTCAATTCCTAAGATTGCCAATCCAAGGAGCCAAAATGATACGAAAAACGGGGAGTTACAAGACATGGAAAGCCGGAGGGGAAACCATCGAGGCATTCATCCCACTACCTTTGCCCCCGAGGAACCCAACTCTAAGTATCGATGGCAAGTTGGGAGAAAAACATCAAGCCGCCATGGCTGCCCTGGGTCGACTCCAAACCGCTAGCACGATGGTTCCAAGCCCCAATTGGTTCCTTTACGGCTATGTCCGTAAGGAAGCCGTAGTGTCGTCACAAATCGAAGGGACCGAATCAACTCTTGAAGATGTCGTTGTATTCGAGCTCAATCGGCAAGCCAAGGATGTCGCCGATGTGACCGAAGTGTGCAATTACATCGACGCTCTAAACTACGCTCGGGACCAAATGAACTCTCCCAACGGCCTTCCTATCTGCACGCGATTGATTTGCAATGTCCACGAGCGACTCATGCGAGGCTCTCGAGGGCAAGAAAAGCAGCCTGGGCGCATTCGCACTTCACAAAATTGGATCGGTGGTACTCGACCAGGAAATGCAAAATTCGTCCCGCCTCCCCCTGAGTCAGTACCCGAACTCCTGGCATCCCTGGATAAATGGATCCACAGTTCCGATCAACTTCCTTTGTTGATCAAAATCGGGTTGGCACACGTTCAATTTGAAACAATCCACCCGTTTCTCGACGGAAATGGACGGGTTGGACGACTGCTGATTACTCTGCTAACTGAATTCTGGAAACTACTCGATGGCCCCTTTCTTTACTTGAGTTTAGGTTTCAAACGCCATCGTCAAGAGTACTACCGAGCACTCGATGCCGTGCGCACCGAAGGGGATTGGGAAGCCTGGTTGGATTTCTACCTCGACTGCGCAATTGAATCTGCTGAGGATGGCACAAGTACTGCAAAACAGCTCTTCAAACTGGTAAACGACGATCGGCGAAAATTCGCTGAGTCAGAGCATGCGAACCTTGCCGCAATGCGACTCTTCGAACGATTGCCCGAGCAACCCATGATCACCGCTTTGAAAACCGCCGAGATTCTCCACTGCACCAAACCCACAGCAACCAAAGCGATCGAATCGCTTGTAAAAGCCGATATACTAGTCGAAATCACCGGCAGACTGCGCGATCGTATATACGCTTATCGGAAATACCTAGATGTCCTCGGTCAAGACACCCTGCCAATCGCTAGCGACAGTTGATCACCGCCGATTGGTTGTCAAGCTCTCCAAGCTCAATACTTCGGGCGTTTCCAATTGCAAATCTCCGGGAACCACTTCATGTGTCTGCACCCGACCGAGCATCGTGAAGGCATAAGCATCCGTGATCTCCACGGGCAATATCTCCCCGGTCTGTCGCATGTTGCCATCCCAAACCACAATGCGATCGCAAGGAGTCCTGCCTGTCATCTGACGAAATTCACCGGTCTGACCCTTACGCACCGACCACTTGCTGGGACCCTCAACCAAAATCGGTACGGCCTTGCCCAAGAACCTCAAATTGTCCTCAAGTGAGATTTGATTCTGTACATCGAGCAATTCTAGATTCCGCCGATGCTTCTCTTCCTCAGGAATATCATCCTCCAAAAGCTCCGCACCCTTGGTCCCAGGCCTTACACTATACTGAAAAATAAAACTGTTCTTGAACCGACATCGCTTGACCATCTCGACGGTCTCTTGAAACTGCTCCCGAGTCTCGCCACAAAAGCCAACGATAAAGTCGCTCGATACGGCCGCACCTGGCAATATCTCCCAGATGCGATCCATCATCGCATAGTAATCGGCCGTCGTGTAACCGCGCTTCATCCGCTTGAGTATCACGTCGCTTCCACTCTGAGCAGGCACATGCAAATACGGCATGCACTTGGGCAAGTCCTTGACGGTCTGAAGCAACTCGCGGGTCATGTCCTTCGGATAATTCGTCACAAACTTGATCCGCTCCAATCCCTCAATCGGATGGAGCATCTCGAGCAGATCTGCTAAGCGTGTGGTGCGATCCCCATCGACCCATTTGTACGAGTTTACAGTCTGACCCAGAAGCGTGATCTCCTTGGCCCCCTGCTGAGCCAAGATCTTTGCCTCCTGAAGAATCTGCTCCGGAGCCCTCCCCTGCTCTGGACCTCTGGTCATAGGCACAATGCAGTAGGTACAGAACTTGTCACATCCGATCTGTATCCTCAAATAAGCTTGAAATGGAGTCGGACGCATCTGGGGATCCCGCAATGGATCAAACGTCTCATGCGACCGCTTGATCTCCTCGATACTCCCATCCCGCCGCGACAAACTCACCGCCAACTGATGCCGCTCCCCCTGCCTTGCCCCCTCGATCAACTCAGGGATCCGATGCAACTGGCCTGGACCAACCACCAAATCCACAAAGGGCACCCGATCAAACACCTTCTGCTGATCCTTCTGCGCCATGCAACCCATAACCCCTATGACCAACTCGGGCTTTGCTAGCTTAAGCTGTTTGAGTCGCAGGACGTTGTTGTAGGCTTTCTCCTCGGCGTGTTCGCGAACCGAACACGTATTGAAAAGAATCGCGTCGGCATTGGCCGGATCGTTTGTAAGGGAGTAGCCGTCCTTGCGCAGTGCTGCTACGACCATCTCGCTGTCGAGAACGTTCATCTGGCAACCAACAGTCTCGATGTAAAGCTGCTTAGGATCTGGCGTTGTGCTTGAACTCATCGAAGGGATCTACTTTGCCTCATTGGCAGTTACTGAAACATTATCAACATAGAACTCGGCGTCGGTCGAATTGCCGAAGAGTCCTGGGCTACCTTGAAGGTTCGGAGTGAGATCTTCGCCTTGGATGGTCCAAGCTTCGGGTTCAGGCTCACCCTTCTTCCAAACTTTACCCTTGAGAACCGCTTTGCCTTCAGCGGTCTCGGCGCGGAGCTTGATCACATACCAAGTCTTTGGCTGCCACTCATAGGGGATCGTAACGGCGAATCGCTGCTCGAGAAGCGAGACCCAGGATCGGAGTTGAAGCCGCTGTGCACCTTCGAGAGCCAACGTATAACGCTGAGCAACGACGCCCATGTCGGGAAGTTTGTTTGTCGGAACCTTGTTCTTGGTATCCATGGCATAGAACTCGGCTTGAACCGTGTAGTCCTTGGTCTTAGGTAGCCCCAAGAAACCTTGGCTGCGGGTCCCCTTGGGAATCGTACTGATCTTGACCAACCCGTTGCCGGCGCCATCAGGAAGCTCGGTCGGTTGATTTCGATAGGCCATACCGATCCAATGGAGCGGAACCTTTTTGTCTTCGAAATCGAAGTTCCATGGCAAAGGTGGGATCACTCGTGCACGAGCCGTGCTTTTAAGATCCCCCAAGCTGGCTTCAAGCTTCACACCCGCACCGGTAGGTGTTTCACCGGCAAGGTAGATTTGGTCTTCGCTGACCGAGCCGGTTCCATCGACTGCGATGGTCGCTTCGGGTACCAGGCGTACATACTGTCCGAGCGCGTTGTAACCGCGAACCTGAAGTTTCGCTTTCTGGCCGGGTTGTACGAGCATTTCCACGGGGCACAGTTGAATATGGGCAATTTGTGTATCGGTCACTGGCGGTTCAGCCGGTACCGCAGGCAACTTCAGATCCGCAGCAACTTGAGGCTTCGGAATACCGATGCAGTAAAGTGCTTTGTTCGTTGGCAGATAGAGACGACCATTTGAAATCACAAAGGAACCGAAGATTTCGCTTCCGTCGTTGAGCCGGGTTTGTCCTACGACTTTGAGATCATTCCCATCTGGCTCCAAGCACCAGATACGTCCGGTGTTCTCGGCGATGTAGAGTCTCCCTTCTGCAACGATGGGAGATCCAAACATGATTCGCCCAAGCTTCTTTTCAACTTCGATCGCGCCGGTTTTGGCATTGACCCCAAAGAGCGCCGCACCGTCCTCGATAAAGTAGATCCGCTCGCCGATGCGAACCGGCGATGAACGACTGACGGTTCGCTTGGGAACCTTCCACAAAAGCTTGTCCTCAGCGATATCTCCAGAGGTGTTTCCATCGATCGCAAAGACCGCTCCGAGGATGGTTCGATCCGTCTCATTCTGTTCCCCGTGCCCCATATAAACGACAGCGTTTTCAACCAATGGGGCTACATTCATTCCTCGCGGAGAAGCTTGGTACTTCCAAATCACCTTTCCCGTGCGGGGTTGCAAAGCATAGATCGCTCCGTCGGCCGCACCGAGCACCATGGCCGCTTGGCCATTGAGCACCGTGAAGATCGGAGTGCTGTAGGTCGTATCCTCGGGTCTTGGCCGAGTCGACATCGTCCAAATCGCAGCCCCTGTGTTTTTATCCATCGCGATAAAGCGGTGGGTGGGTACGGCCGTTTGATCCCAGCCGGTGGTTACCCCACTGATAATGACCATGTCTTCGTAGACAACCGGGAAGTTTGTACGGCCGCCGTAGGTCGAGAGCATGCCGTACTCTTCGAGCATCGAATGCTCCCAAATGGTTTTTCCAGTTTTGCCATCCAAGCATTGGAACGTGCAACCGAGTCCAAGTACATAGACTCGATCAGTTTCGGGATCTCCGACCACACTCGACCAACCGACTCGCTCAGAGGGAGAGTCCGAAAGGAAAATGTTGTGGATGCTTTCCCAAATCTTCTCGCCAGTTTCCGCGTTGATGCAAACCGTCTTTTCAGACTCCTTGTTCGTCTCTGGCTCATGCCGGCAAACCACGTAGATTCGACCGTTCATCACAACAGGAGTCGAGCGGGTTGCGAACTCTTCCTTGCGCCAAAGCAAATTCTCACCTTCGACCGAGAAGGAGGTTGGTAGACCCGTTTCGACCGACTGGCCGTTTTGCTGCGGACCCCGCCAATGATACCAATCGGTCGCCTTGAGCTTCGATGCCCCCTCTTGGGACCAAGTCGTCTGGCCTCCCAGACATGTCCAGGCCACCGCAGATAAGAGGCTTGTTCGGGCAAATAATCGCAGGGTTCTGTTCATCGCAATCATCATTGGTCAGAGGTGGTCGGAACGAGGTTTCAGATGCGGGCTTGCAAACCTCAACGGTTTGGCCCCATTGTAGCAGAGACACCTAAGACCAAAAGTCAGAAGCAAAAATGATAATTTTCACGAAAAATCCCCGTGATACGTGGAACTGGTATTCCCGGCAAACTCCCGGGTTTTGTATGGTTCCCGGGTTTGCCTTCGAGGAAAGCCGGTAACAGGCCCCCTCTAGTCCGAACTGTTAGACCCCAATCCGAGAACCGCTTTCGAGTCTATGCCGAGAATCTTTTGCGTGGCAAACCAAAAGGGAGGGGTCGGTAAGACGACCACCGCAGTCAATCTGGCTTGGGGACTGGGGATGGCCAACCAACGCACGCTGCTGATCGATCTAGATCCCCAGTGCAATGCCACAAGCGGTTTGGGTTGCTCGCCACTGGATCGACATCCTCTACTTAGCGACCAACCCCTTAGGGAATCGATTTTGCAATCCAAGCTGGAATCTCTGCAAATACTGCCGGGTTGCCGCAGTTTCCAAGACGTCGACCTCTTGGAAAAAGGGACGCAAAGCCGCCGAGAGTGGCTTAAACAGCACTTGGACGCCGAAACGGGCATGTTCGACGCGGTCATCATCGACTCCCCACCCTCGCTCGGGGAACTGACCCAAGCCGCCTTGGCCTCAAGCACCGAGGTCATCATGCCCATCCAGTGCGAATATTACGCCATGGAAGGCCTTACGCAAATGATCCATGTGATCCGTGAGATCATGCAAAAAGAACCCGGACGACTCACCTTTGGCGGTATCCTATTGACCATGTTTGATCCAAATTTTGAACTGACCCACGAAGTAGATCGGGAAGTTCGGGATTTCTTTGGAGACATCGTTTTTGATACAAGGATCCCAAGAGATATCGTTTTCAGCGAATCCCCAAGCCACGGACAGAGCGTGCTGAGCTACGCACCTCGGTCCCGCGGCGCCAGAGCTTACATCGAACTTTGCATGGAGGTACTCGATCGTGACTAAGGACAGACGACTCGGACGCGGATTGGCCGCCCTCCTGGGCACTCCACTCGATGAGGTAATCGCCTCGCGCTCCGATATTCCAAACGGCCAAACCAATGCTTCGACCGAAACGACGGGGCTCGTCGAGTCGGTGCCACTTGGTACCCAAGACCGAGAAACGCCAGCCAATAGCGGCGTGAAGTCTTTGGAAATCGAAGTGGCTATGATCGACCCGAATCCATTTCAACCGCGTCGTCAGTTTAGCGACCAAGAACTCGATTCCTTGGCCGAGAGCATCAAAGAGCACCAACAACTCCAACCGATCTTGGTGCGACGCACAGCCGATCGCTATCAACTCATCAGCGGAGAACGACGGCTTCGAGCAACGATCCGTGCTGGGCTCAGCAAAATCCGTGCGGAAATTCGAGAAGCCGACGACCGATTGGTCGCCGAACTGGCAATCATCGAGAACCTTCAACGCAAGGATCTCAACGCAATCGAAAAGGCGATGTCGTTTAAACGGTACTTGACCGAGCATCGATGCACGCAGGAAGACCTCGCAAAACGCTTGAAAATCGACCGTAGCACCATCGCCAACATGATGCGTCTGCTGGAGTTGCCCGAGGCAATCACGGATTGCATCCAACGCGAAGAGATCAGCGCCGGGCATGCCAAAGCCCTCCTGAGCTTAGGATCCGAACGAGAACAAATGGTCTTTGTTCAACGCATTCGGCAAGAGGGTTGGAGCGTGCGAGAGACCGAAGCTCGAGTCGCTCAAGCCGTCGCCGAAGCAGCACAAGATGAGGATTCGATTCTCAAGGCAATACCACGCCGAAGGTCATCCAAGACCGAGCAAATCGCAGCCCTGGAAAGAGAGCTAAAGCTCGCCCTAGGCACCATGGTTGATACTGATCTGTCTGATCTGTCTGATCTGTCTGATCTGTCTGATCTGTCTGATCTGTCTGATCTGTCTGATCTGTCTGATCTGTCTGATCTGTCTTTTCTGTCTTTTCAATAGGCTATACTAATACAGGGATGCACCTGCGTATCTATGAGTTTTGTTTATAATATCGGCTCTTAGTGTTGAAGAGGTTTCGCTGAACCTTTTCAATCGGGCTCCAAAGATGGCACAGACCGCTAGCTAGCAATCCAAAGACAATCCAACACTACCTGGGCTCTCGATGAGCGTTCATCAGCGTCCATTAGCGGTCCGGTTTTTTGCGCCGCTGATGAGCCTCTATCAGCGGTCTGGATTTAAACCGTTATCGAATCTATTTGGCAGGAGCGGACTGTTTGCGGTCGCTGCCCTGTTTTCCAAGAGCCCGGTAGTAGGCGCGGATCGCATCACCGAATTCTGGATCGAGAAATTCTCGTTTGCCCTCGATGACTTGTTCGGCCCGCTGTTCCCTAAGTTTCCCCCACTGGGTTCCTTTATCCACCATCACGTTAGGAATGGCAGAATTTCCCGCAGGTTGATCCTCGGTCCGGCCCGAATCGTCGGGCTCCGAGGAGTTCTGACTCGATTGCTTCTTGGCGTTTTGACTTCGCTGCTTGGCCGCATTGCGATTGGCAAGCCGCTGGCTCTGTAACTGCGATGCAATTTGATTCGCTGCATCGGATAGAGCTTTCTCTGAACCAGACTTCGACTGCGAATTGTTAGGCTTCGAGTTGTCTTGCGCGGAATTCTTCTGGGAATTCTCCTGATTGGAAGCATCTTGGCTTGTCTCTTGATCGCCGGCGTTCTTCCCCTCCGCACTGGCTTGGGCTTCCTGCGAAGATGGGTTCTGGCCATCAGGAGAATTCGCCAACTGCTGGTCGAGCGAATCAAGCAAGCGAGCCAATTCCTTGGCGGATTGTGGTATTGCAGGAGTCGCAGGTGCCCCCCCTGGGTTGTTCGGCTGGTTACCCTGAGGCTGATTACCCTGAGGCTGGTTACCTTGAGGCTGGTTACCTTGAGGCTGGTTACCTTGAGGCTGGTTTCCTTGAGGCTGGTTACCTTGCGGCT